>JBCDJM010000004.1:0-62378 GCA_038747755.1 Cyanobacteria bacterium P01_H01_bin.35 | reverse complement strand
ATTTTTTTTGTGAGTTTAGTATAAAAAACGAAATTTTATAGCTAAAATTTCTTAAAAAAGGAAAAATTTGATACAGCGCTTTCCGTTGTTATGAGGTAAACCCACACGGGCAAGATGCTCGCACTACATGATTTTCACCATTTACTCTGTACATCATTTGCTCGAAATATACTGTATTAAAAAATTAAACTGAATTTAATTTGAATTTCTACTGACAAAAAAATATTTGGCATTGCTGAGTGTAATATCACTTCCAAAATAACGCCAAATACAAAAAAATATATTGTCAGTGATGCTGATCACAAATAATTTGCTATAAATCAAGCTACAGATTCAGATTGAACTTTAACAGTTTCTACTTCTAAGCAAATTGTTTTTACTATCGGAGTAAAACCTAAAAATTGTTGCACTCTTTTGGCAAACTTTTCTGGGTTCCCACTCACATAGAAGCTAGTACAATGAGGAGGGCGATCGCTTAATTTGCCCAAACTATGAAGTTCCTGAGCAGCAGTACGAACAACAGCAATAGCGGGGTCTACTATTTGTACTGAACTATCTAAAATTCGTCTAAACAAATGTATCAGATGGGGATAGTGTGTACAACCCAATATTAGAGTATCTATCTGTTTTGCGATTAAGGGTTCAAGATATTTTTGCACTACTTCCAAAGTATAAACATCATCAATTTGGCCTTGTTCAATTAATGGAACCAAAGTAGGAGCTCCTACTTGAAAGACTGAAATCGAAGGATCGATTTTCAGAATAGTATTCAGATAAGCATTGCTCTTAACTGTATGTGGAGTCGCGATGACACCTATTCTTTTGCTACTTCTGTGTATAACTGTTTTCGCACCAGGTTCAATCATGCCTATAACGGGAAAATTATATTCGACTGCTACTCGATCTATTGCTGCTGCTGTGGCAGTATTGCAGGCAATGATCGCCATCTTAACACCCTGCTTTTGCATCCAAGTTAGCACTTGACGCACAAATTTTACAATCTCTGTCTGAGACTTTGTACCATAGGGAAGTCGTGCTGTATCAGCGAAGTAAATAAAGGTTTCTTTGGGGAGTTGGCGGTATAATTCTTTTAAAACACTAATTCCACCTACACCACTATCAAAAATGCCAATGGGAGCATTGTTTGATTGTCTAGGTTGAGTTATTTTTATTAGGTAAGGGCTAGTAGTATATTTACCCTTTTGAAATTGATAAAAAATATTTGTCATCGTTAATATATATAATAATTGACAAAAATAGCTGTTTTAGAGCCAAACCTTATCTAGTAGTCTGTGAAGATAAATTTGAGGAATAAACATTAAATTTTTTCCCCTTATCTAAACTCATCATTCATTTTTGATGAAATAGACCACTAGCCAGTGAACCTTAAATTGTGGTACGGTTAGCATCAATTTAGTGCTGACCTTTTATCTTTAAGCACTATAGTGTTGATCGAAACCGGATTTAGTATGAATCTTAAATCTAATGGTCTAGATAAGTTGATCTAAGCCAAAAGATTAGTAATAATAGTCAAAAGTCAGAAGCATTACTTTTGTAGCGTTACTAATAGACCTCTCCGGAAAAGAGGGAGTAGGGAGTAGGGGGTGTTGCACAATAGAGAATGATATTCTAGAATTTTATGGAAAAATGGATTGTCCTTATTGTCAAAGCCATAAAGTAGTGAAAAATGGCCATCGTCAGGGAAAACAGAGTTATCTGTGCCGTGACTGTGGCCGTCAATGCGCGAGAAAGTCCCTCTCCTGCGGGTTATAGTTCTGATGTTAAAGAGTTTTGTGTAAAAATGTCCGCGATTTGGCATGGGATTCCGAGCCATTGAGAGAGTGACTGGTATTTCCCATAACACAGTGCTTAACTGGGTAAGGCTTGCTGAAGCACAGATTCAGTCTGGATAACTATGAAATACCTGAAACTGCTCAAATAGATGAACTGCAAACTTTAGAAAGCTCAAAAAAAACTTGCATTTGGGTCTCGACAGTCGTGAATAGCCAAATGCCAGGAATTATTAAGTTTGTGATAGGCGTTAGCGAAGCTCCTCTGTAAGAGGCTCGCTCCGCCGTTACCTTTGCAATATTATGGCAGATGATTCAAGGGATCGGCTTGTTTTCTCTATATTACAGATGGATACAAGGTTTATCCCTGTTTAATAGACGATTGCGTTCGCGTTAGCGGTGCGGAGCACTATCATCTAGTAAGCATGCACAGCGATGACGAGAGTAGAAGGAGAAAACTGCCGTCTAAGACACTATCTAGCTAGGTTACATCGTAAAACTTTGTGCTACTCCAAGTCCATTGATATGCTGTATAGAAGCCATTTGGTATCTTTACAAAGGTACGAGTTTTTGGAAAAGGAGTCAGGAGTCAGGAGTCAGGAGTCAGGAGATAGAGAATATAAAATAGGGGAAAAGGTAGAAAAATGCTCCCATATTCCAATATATCCCTCTATTTAAAAATAGACGGAATAGGGAGAATTAATTGATAAAAAATGGGTAATAATTGATTGGATTTGGGATTTTGGAACAGGTCTAATATACTCCATCTCCCCATACTCCCCACCCCCCATTTTAAGTACACAAATAGATACCTTCAGGGGTTCTATAGATCAATTCGGCTGCTGATCTATTATTTGAAATATCGGCAAATTCCTCAATTCTCATAATCATTCGTCACTGTGCAACGCCAAATAAACAACTATTGCACCGACATTGCCACGACACAAAAACTGCCTTAGATAAAAAGACATATCCAAAGCTAAAGTTGCAGGACTTACCTAAAGGATATTTATGGGTTGACGATATGTTGATACTAAGGGAGGGATGTACCCATGAAAAGGGGCGTTTAAGAGAGGAGCCGTGTGAGGTGAAAGTCTCACGCACGGTTCTGAAGACAAGTCGGGTAGGGTAACTTACCTGGCTTAGTTTAACATCATAGTTCCTCCTCCAATAAAAACTCTCGATAAATTTTATGAGTTAGCTATGAAAGGTAATCTCAAGGGAATTATTAAAAAAGCTAAATTGCTAGAGCAACAAAATCAAAATTTTATTCCATTTGCTCAGAAAATTTCTAAATTAGCAGCAGATTTTCACGATCGAGAAATTATTCAACTTATTTGTCAATATAGGAGTAATATTAATGGATGATATTATGAATAAATTAGATATAATTCTAATTGTTGATGACAACCCTACTAATTTAGGTGTACTCTCAGATTTTCTTGATGAAACAGGTTATGAAGTTTGGGTAGCTAAATCTGGAGAGATGGCACTACAAAGAATAGAATATGCTCTACCTGACTTAATTTTGTTAGATATTATGATGCCGGGAATGGATGGTTTTGAAACCTGTAGTTATCTCAAGAATAAAACTGAAACTTGTGATATTCCTGTGATTTTTATGACTGCTCTCTCTGATACGGAAAGTAAGGTTAAAGGTTTGAATATGGGTGCTGTTGATTATATTACGAAGCCATTCCAACAAGAGGAAGTTTTAGCTAGGGTGAAGTTACATTTAAAACTTTATAAATTGATGCGACAAGTTGCAGAACAAAATCAAACTTTAGAACAAAAAGTGCAAGAAAGAACTTTTGAACTTAACCAGATGCTGGAAGAGTTAAAAACAATGCAAGTACAATTAGTTCAAAATGAAAAAATGTCAACTTTGGGTCAGATGGTGGCAGGGGTAGCCCATGAAATTAATAACCCGATTAATTTTATTTATGGTAATTTAGAACCCGCTGAAGAATACATTGAAAATATATTAACTTTAATTGAAATGTACCAGCTTTATAATCCCGAACCAGATGCCGAAATTAAAGCCTATCGAGAAGATATTGAATTAGAATTTTTGCGGGAGGATTTGATTAAGATTTTATCTTCGATGAAAATTGGAGCAAATCGTATTTTAGAAATAGTTAAATCTCTGCGTAATTTCTCTCGTATTGATGGATCAGAAATTAAACAAGTAGATATCCATGAAGGAATTGATAGTACCTTAATGATTTTGCAAAATCGACTTAAAGCTAAACCGGAACATCCAGAAATTGAAGTGATTAAAGAATATGGAAATTTACCAGATGTAGAATGTTATCCGGGGCAATTAAATCAAGTATTTATGAATTTACTGGCTAATGCAATTGATGCTATTGAAGAATGTTATTCTGAAGGTAGTTTTAAAGAAGTTGAGAATAATTATGGTAAAATTCATATTTCTACAGAGTTGAATAATTCTGATGAATATGTGATTAAAATTGCTGACAATGCTAAGGGAATGAAAGAAGAGGTAGTCAATCGAATCTTTAATCCTTTTTTTACTACTAAATCTGTAGGTAAAGGAACAGGAATGGGATTAGCAATTAGTTATTCTATTGTGGTTGATAAACATGGGGGTAAATTAGAATGTCACTCAAAAATAAATGTGGGTACGGAATTTATTATTCGGATTCCCAGAAGAACCAATAATTCATTAATTGATCATGGATAATGGATAATTACCTCTGGTTAAAACCATCAGCTTGAAGATTAGGAAATATTATTTCTTTTTTTCTCCTATCCAAGGGGAGGCTTTAAACCAGAATTATTTAATTATTAATAATTCGGTAATAAGCAAGAAGCAAGAAGCAAGAAGGAGAAAGTGGGTTGGGATTTCAATTCCAAGCAATTGTAGACACCCTATAGATGGTGGAGTATTAAACCTAATAAGGGAAAAAATAAATTATACTTTATCTCAATTTTGTTAGGCAATAAATATTAGTTCCTATGCAAAATTAATTAATTATACATTTTGTTGACTCTCTGTTCCCTGTTCCCTGTTCCCTCTCTCAACGAGGAAATTCCTAAAAGCACAACTACTTATTTAATAATTACGAGGATATGATATATGTTGACTATAGCCGACCAAAAAGCAAGAATTCTGATTGTTGATGATAACAGATTTAATTTAAGACTACTCTCTGATTTTCTTGATGGAATAGGATTTGAGGTATGGGTAGCTTCCTCTGGTAAAATTGCGATTGAACGAATTGAATATGCAGTACCAGACTTAGTATTACTAGATATAATGATGCCAGAAATGGATGGTTTTGAAGTTTGTTCTAGACTGAAAAATAATCCCTTGACTAAGGATACTCCAATTATTTTTATGACTGCTCTTTCAGACACTCATAATAAGATTAAAGGCTTTGAATTGGGTGCTGTTGATTATATAACTAAACCATTTCAACAAGAGGAGGTTTTGGTTAGAATTCGACTTCATTTAAAGTTACATTTTCTCAAAGTAACACTAGCAGAAAAAAATGAATTATTAGAGCAAGTAATTCAAAATCTAGAACAAAAAGTTATACAGGGAAATACTCAGCTAGAAGAAGCAATTGAAGAATTACATGAAACCCAAGCTAAGTTACTTCAAAGAGAGGTTAAGTTACAGTATAATTCTTTCCACGATCCTTTAACAGGTCTACCAAATAAATCTAGATTTTTGGGTCAACTTAATCAAACAATTGAGTTTAGTTTAAATCACAATTATCATTATGCTTTACTATTGCTTGATATAGATCGTTTCAAGTTAATTAATGATAGTTTAGGATATTCTAAAGGAGATATTTTACTTCAAGAAATAGCTATCAGACTGCAAAATAGTGTAGGAGTTAATAACTTATTAGCAAGATTAAGTAGTGATGAATTTGTAATTTTATTAGAGGGAATAGAAAGCACAGCCGAAGCTATTGAACTAGCGGAACATATTCAGGAACAATATTTACAATATCCTTATGAATTAGACGGTTATCAGATATTTGTTAAGGCTAGTATTGGGATTACTTATAGCTTTTTTGGATATCATAATTCTACTGATTTATTCAGGGATGCTAACATCGCGATGGAAAAAGCAAAAGATTATGGACAAAAAGGATATGCTGTATTTGAACCTAAAATGCAAGTAGATGTTTTACAACGTTTAAATTGGGAAAATGAGCTACGTCAGGCGATTAAAAAACAGGAATTATGTTTACACTATCAACCAATTATTAATCTTGTAAATAATTCATTGAAAGGTTTTGAAGCATTAGTTCGTTGGAATCATTCTAGTCTCGGACAAGTTTCACCAGGAAAATTTATTCCAATTGCTGAAGAAACTGGATTAATACATGATATTGGATGGTGGGTTTTGGAAGCAGCTTGTCAACAATTAAACTTATGGCAACAAAATTTTCCTGAACTTCAAAGTTTACTTTTAAATGTTAATCTTAGCACCCCACAACTAACAGCAGTAGATTTTATTCAACAATTAAAAATAATTTTAGAGCAGAATAATATATCAGGAGAAAATATCAAATTAGAAATTACAGAAAGTTGTCTTTTAGAAGGTGTTGAACATCGGGATAAAATTTTCGATCAAATTAAAGATTTAGGAGTTAAACTCTGTATAGATGATTTTGGAACTGGATACTCTTCTCTGAGTCGTCTTCATGAATTTCCTATAGATACATTGAAGATTGACCGGGCTTTTGTAAAGCGAATCGAGCCTAGTTCAGATAATATAACTATTGCTGCTATTATTACATTAGCTAAGAGTCTAAATATGGATATAGTTGCAGAAGGAATAGAAACCCCTTTACAACGAGATAAACTAAAAGATATGGGTTGCGAATTAGGTCAGGGTTTTTTATTTGCTAGACCTTTAGAATCTCAGGCTGCAACTAGGATAATTCAAGATTTTAAGGGACAATCAAAATAGCAGATGGGAGATTTTTACTAAACCTTAATAATAGAAATTTTAATATTTAATTAATATAGAATCCGATTGAAAATTCGTCCCTATCGACGATAGGAAGCAATCTCGTGAAACTCCTGAGATTGCTATCCGTTCCGGAATGCTCCGCAAACCTTCCACTGCTTTCCAGTCGCAATGACTTAGCTATGGTAATTATCCATATTTTATATAATATGTTACTTTTGGTAGTAGTATATTGTAATTATTTCAGTAAAAGTATACTGATAATTTTAGGAATATCGGAAAAGAATATGTAATTAAAAAAGCAATCAGCGGTCAGCAGTAAACATTTATAAGGGGATTTAAACCCATAGCTATAAAAGCTGAATCGCGCAGTTAAAACCCAGGAGGCTAGGTGTTTGCGCAGCATTCAGGAACGGAAATACTAAAAGCTATCTGGTTAATTTTGTATAGATACTTAATAATAAGTAAATAACCTAAATTTTACCCAAAAATCAAGGTATTAAGCCTTCTATTTAAAGAGAAAAAAAGTGCTAGGATATTTCCTTAATTCAATCCTCTTGGTTTTAACCAGAGGTAATTACCAATTATCCATTAATTAATGATGGTTATTAATTTATATTTAAAACCAATGTTTTATTACTCAAATAAACACCTTGACTTAAGTTCTACTTTAAGAGACTTAAATCTTCATAATATACAGGTTGAAATTTATCAATTAGGAGTAGTAATAGCTGAAATTTTTGAAGAAAATAAGCTACTTCCAGGTATTATTTTGACAAATTTTGGTAAATTTGTCGGCATGATTTCTCAACAGCAATTCGTCAAAACTTTGAGTCGTCAATATGGAAGAGAACTTTTTTTAAATCGTCCTATTAGCGTTTTATACAACTTTATTAAATATGAATTATTAGTCCTGCCTGGAGATACATATATTGTGGATGCTGCCTATAAAGCAGTAAAGAGACCTCAAGAATTAATTGGTGAACCGATTGTTGTAGAAGTTTCCCCAGAAAACTATCAAGTTTTAGAAACTAAAAATTTACTGATTGCTCAATCTAATATTCATCAACTTGCTAAAGATTTATTGCAACAACAAACTCAATCACAACTTATTCAAACTGAGAAACTTGTAATGTTGGGACAGATGGTAGCAGGTTTAGCCCATGAACTGAGAAATCCGATTAATTGTGTAGCAGGTAATTCTAAGTTTATAGCTGGTTATTATCAAGATTTAATTGAATTGATTAATACTTACGAAAAAAATCTTTCTCAAGAAATAGAAGAAGTTGAAGATTTGAAGCAGGAGATTGATTTTGAATTTATTAAAAGGGATTATATTGAGATGATGAATAGCATCGAAATTTCGGCTGAAAGAATGATGCAATTAGTTAGTAATCTCCACAGTTTTTCCCACATGGAAGGAACTAAACGCCAAGAAGCAAATATTAATGAATGTGTTGATAGTACCCTATTAATCTTAAAAAATCGTTGGAAGAATAGCAAGGTTGAAATTATTAAAAATTATGGTGAGTTACCATTGATTTTGTGTAATCCTGGTCAGGTTGGCCAAGTTTTTATGAACTTGATTACTAATGCTCTTGATGCTCTTGAAGAATATAAAGAAGCAAATAGTAAACCTGCTAAAATCTGGATTTATACTACAGTTAAACATTTATCTGAAAATCCAGATCAAAATCTGAGTAAATCTGTTAATGAGGTAGAAATAAATACTACTTCTGAGATGAAAACTAGTGTGATTTATTCCCAGGATAATCAACCAATTTATAATTGGCTGTCAATTCGTATTGTTGATAATGGCCCCGGTATTCCCTACGAAATTCAAGAGCAAATTTTTGATAGATTTTTTACAACAAAAGCTGTTGGTAAAGGTACCGGTTTAGGATTGGCAATTACCCATCAAATTGTTGTTGACAAGCATAAGGGAAAGTTAAATTTGAATTCTACTCCTGGAGTCGGAACTGAATTTGAAATTTTGTTGCCTATAGATGGATAATGGATAATGGATAATTGATAACTGATAATTACCTCTGGTTAAAACCTTACGGGAATTGAATACAAGGAAATCTCCTAGGACTTTTTTTATCTTAAAATAGAAGGCTTTATACCTTAATTTTTTCGGTAAACAAGCATAAATATTAGGCAACAGGAGCAATATTGGTATTATACCAGTTTGAAAAAAGAATGCTACAAAAAGGTGTCTGTGTTTCATATAAAATCCGTTTGAAAAATAGTCATTGCAACGATAGGAAGCAATCTCAGAGGTTTCACGAGATTGCTATCCGTTTCGGAATGCTCCGCAAACCTTCCACTCCGTTCCAGTAGCAATGACTTGGCTATAGCAATTATCCGGATTCTTGATCAGAGATGCTGAAAAAAACCAGCTTCAATTCATTTTAGGTACATATTTCTATCGTTTTGCCCTTTTTTTCAAGATTTACTCCTTCTTGCTTCTTCCTTCTTCCTTCTTCCCAACTTCTACGATTTGTAACAAAAATTTATCGCGCTTGGTATTATATAAATCTTTTCTATATTTATCAATAATAACCTTCTAAAATATTTGAACCGCTCTACAACAAAACTATTACTAACTATTATCTTGAATCCATTTCCTAATTGAACTAACACTAAAAGGATTATTTTTACGATTTCTATAACCCTCAAATTTTAACTTTTCAGCTATATCTTTGTAGTTAAACCCCTCTTGATAAAGTTCTAAAGCTCTTTGTTTGTGATATTTTGGAGAACCATCTTTTGAACAGAGGAGTTGATTTACCTGATTGAACTGGGAGTCTCCAATCAGGTTGATAACTTTCCCTCAGAAACGAGTTGCTTTTTTTGCTTATCTTCATAATCAAAAGAATCAAGCCATTCCTCAACGATTAGTCTACAAATTTCTGTTGTTGATTTTCCCATTTGTTTGGCAACTTTCTCTAACTTAGGCATTTTCTTTTTACTAATTCTCAGACCTATAGATTTTTTGGTCAAGCCTTCAGGGTCTTCTTTAAATGTCCCATTAGAGTTTCTTGGCCTTTGTTTCTTCATAAATTCAACCTTTGCTAGCCATTGCTAACTTCGATTTTAGCAAGGGATAGAGAGTTTAAACAAAATAATCAATTGTTACCCGAAAGGGATTAATTCATCGATAAAAAGCTTACCACTAAAGCTTTTTAGCTTGTAACAATGTTAAAGACCTTAATAGGTATTGCTGCTATAGGTATAGGCAAATATCTTGACATCCATGGCTAGCCTTGGCTATCATATAAATTGTAGACGAGATAAGGGAGAGAAGATTATTCTTGACAAGTAAGTTAAGAAACTTATTAGAGATATAGCAATCCTAAATAGGTTGCGGGTAATTAAAAAGTAAATAAAAAACATGAAACTCCCACCAGTTCCATGTTCCCTCTTCACTCCATACCTAAAAGCGGTAAAATTTTTATACACAAATAAAATAGAATTGCTATAGTATTAAATCTTTCTTCCCATCTATTCTTAGTTAGAAAACTTAATTATTAAGGATAAAAATAAATGAATATTCAAGAAACAGTTATAGAGCAAATCTACGAGCAGTTTAAAATCGATCCTAACAATCATAATCAGCAAATTTCTGTAGAAGAACTAAAAAATATTATTCGATGTACAACCAATAAAATGTTGATGGCACATTTTCAAGTTTTACTAGATAACTATCTTGATAATGCTGATCTAAATTCTGCTTTAAATAAATTCCGTACTTTAGCAAATATAACATCTGAAAATAATACTAACGACATCAAAGATTCAAGTGATTTTTCTGAAATAGGGGAAAAAATTGCAAATATTGAGGTCAGATTCCTGGAACATAGTCTGGGTTTAAAAACTTAGTTTTAATGATTCAATATTTTCTTTTAGTTTGAGGCAAAAATAATGAACGATTTTACCAATAATTTTTTTTGGAAAACTTTCAATAAATTTATCTTGCTCAGTTTAATAAAGCTACTATTCAATAATTAGTAATTAATAATTTTCATGTGGCGTTCTCTTAGTGTTGAGGCAGAAAATTTATAGTTATAAAAAAGAAGTTTATTGGTAGGATGGGCAAATATTATTTTTGATATAAATGGTAAACATGGATGATATTTGCCCACCTTGCTACTACTGCTAGGTAGTTAAACTAAACTCCGAGCAGGTTGATAACTTTGAATGGCTTTCATATATTGCGCTCTTTCAAATGCACTCTCGTCTGGACAGTTAATTTGACTCATACTACCGCGCATTTGTGCAATTGATTCATATTCATGTTCTTCCATCCATTTAATCATGTCTGTTTCGATAACTTTTATATGATGAATTCCATGACGCAATAATGCACCTACTACTTGAGTGACATTCGCACCTGCCATAATCATTTTAATTGCATCTTGCCCTTTTTGTACGCCGCTAGTTGCTGCAAAATCTACTTCTAATCTACCGTACAAAATAGCTATCCAACGCATAGGTAAACGCATTGCTTGTGGGGTACTTAACAACACATTAATTACCACTTCCAACTCTTCAATATTAATATCTGGTTGATAGAAACGGTTAAACAAAACTAACCCATCTGCTCCTGCTTCTACTAATCTTTTTGCCATATTTGCCATGTTACTGAAAAAGGGACTAATTTTAACAGCAACGGGGATATTTACCTGAGATTTAACAGCTTGCAGAATATTAAGATAATTCTGTTCTATTTTTTCTCCACTCATATCCATATTCGTAGGGATATTGTAAATATTTAGCTCTAAGGCATCTGCTCCAGCCAGTTCTAATTCTTTAGCATAATTAGTCCAACCCCCAATTGTTGAACTGTTGAGACTAGCAATAATTGGAATATTTACCATCCTTTTTGCCTGACTAATATGCTTTAAATATTCCGAGGCATCTACATGAAATATTTCTGGTTCTGGAAAGTAACTTAGAGCTTCTGGAAAACTTTCTGTACCATATTCTAAATGATGGTGTAATTCAAACTTTTCTTGTCGCAGTTGTTCTTCAAATAAAGAATGTAAAACTACTGCTGCTGCACCTGCATCTTCCATGGGTTTGAGATTATCTAAATTTTCAGTTAAAGGTGCTGCTGCTCCTACGACTAAGGGGGAACGTAATTGTAATCCTAAGTAATTTGTGGTAATATCCATGGTTAATTCAAAAGTTAAAATTCAAAAGTCAAAAGTGAAAAAGGCGTAGGTTGGGTTGAGGTATCGAAACCCAAGATTAAGTCAAAAGTCAAAAGTCAAAAGTGAGAAGGCATAGGTTCGGTTGAGGTACCCGAAACCCAAGATTAAGTCAAAAGTTAAAAGTTAAAAGTCAAAAGTGAGAAGCCGTAGGTTGGGTTGAGGTACGAAACCCAACAAACACTAATCTATAGCAAGCAAAATCTATAAAGTTACAGGTATGCAATGTTGGGTTGCGCTGACGCTTAACCCAAGCTACATCTATTGCAACATTTAAGATGAAATAGAGCGATCAACCTAGAAGACCTCTCCCCCCTGCCCCTCCCCCTCTCGGAGCAGGGAAGGGGGTTGGGGGGTTAGGTTTTTTCACCCACATTTTCAAGTTTTCTGATAACTGATAACTGATAACTGTTAAGTGTTAAGTTGCCGTGCTGCCAAATACTCGTACATCGCATAACGACTATTCACATCTGACTGCGCTTGTGCTAATAATTCTTTGGCATCATCAGGTTTGCTCTTGGTTAGCATTTTGAATCTATTTTCTTGATACATAGACTCACTGACGGGTTTCTTTGGCGATCGCGAATCCAACTGCAAAGGATTTTTCCCTTGCTGTACTAAGTTGGGGTTATACCGATACAACAACCACCTACCACTTTCTACAAGTGCTTTTTGATTACTCATCGCCGTTGTCATATTAATTCCGTGAGCAATACAATGACTGTAAGCAATAATCAATGATGGACCGTCATAAGCTTCTGCTTCTAAAAATGCTTTCAGGGTATGTTCGTCTCTAGCTCCCATCGCCACACTTGCAACATAGACATTGCCGTAAGTCATTGCTATCAAACCTAAATCTTTCTTGCCTGATGATTTTCCTGCTGCTGCAAACTTAGCAACTGCTGCGCGGGGTGTTGCTTTGGAAGACTGACCCCCAGTATTAGAATAAACTTCCGTATCCATTACCAAAATATTGACGTTGCGACCGCTAGCAATAACGTGGTCTAAACCCCCGAAACCAATATCATACGCCCAACCGTCACCGCCAACTATCCAGACGGTTTTTTTGACTAAATAATCTGCTAAAGTTAGAAGTTGCTTTGCCTCTGGAGAATCTATTCCTTCTAATTTTTCCTTGACTTGAGCGACTCGTTGCCGTTGTTCCCAAATATCTGCCTCTGATTTTTGGGAATCGTTCAGAATGGCAGAAACTAAATTATCTCCTATCGTTCCCCCTAATTTTTGCAACAACTCGGCAGCAAACTGAGCGTGTTTGTCAATGGAAAGACGGAAACCTAAACCAAATTCGGCGTTGTCTTCAAACAGACTATTCGACCAAGCAGGTCCGCGACCGTCGGCGTTTTGCGTCCAAGGAGTTGTGGGTAAGTTACCGCCGTAGATAGAAGAACATCCCGTAGCATTAGCAACAACGGAGTGATCGCCAAATAGTTGACTAATTAATTTCACATAGGGAGTTTCTCCACAACCAGCGCAAGCACCGGAAAATTCAAACAAAGGTTCTTGCCATTGTTGTTGACGAATACGGTCGAGATGCAGGGAGCGACGGTCTGGGTTGGGCAAATTCAAAAAGAAATCCCAATTTTCCCGCTCCTGTTCCCGTAGTGGCAACTGCGCTTCCATATTTATTGCTTTGCGGGATGAAATAGATTTATTTTTGGCCGGGCAAATATCTACGCAGACGCCACAACCAGTACAGTCTTCCGGTGCGACTTGGATAGTAAATTTATGTCCGCTAAAATCTTTATCTTTGACATTAGTAGACTTGAAAGTTGCCGGAGCATTAGCTAAATTACTTTCATCATAAGCTTTTCCACGAATGACAGCATGAGGGCAAACCATGACGCACTTACCGCACTGTACGCAGACATCGGCATCCCAAACCGGAATTTCTTGAGTAACGTTGCGTTTTTCCCATTTAGTTGTTCCGGTGGGGTAGGTGCCGTCGCAAGGGAGAGCGCTGACTGGCAGTTCGTCACCTTGACGAGAAATCATTTTACCCAAGACTTCCCGCACAAATTCTGGAGCGGTGTCGGGAATGGGTGGCAAACGGAAGAAAGTGCTACTAACTTCGGCGGGAATTTTTACTTCGTGGAGATTATCCAAAGTATTGTCAACCGCTTGCAGGTTCATATTGACAATTTCTTGACCTTTCTTGCCGTAGGTTTTTTGGATGTATTTTTTAATTTGAGCGATCGCCTCTTCTCTGTGCAAAACATTAGCTAAGGCAAAAAAGCAAGTCTGCATCACTGTATTAATGCGACCCCGCATTCCACTGTCGGCAGCAACTTTATTAGCATTAATGACATAGACTTTTAAATTTTTGCGGATAATTTGCTCTTGTACTTCTACGGGCAACTTTTCCCAGACTTCATCAACAGTGTAGGGACTATTCATCAAAAAAGTAGAACCGTTTCCTGCGGCAACGAGAACATCTAATTTTTCTAGAAAACTCCATTGATGACATCCCACAAAATTAGCTTGGTTAATAAGATAAGTCGAACGGATGGGGTTTGCACCGAAGCGGAGATGGGAAACCGTGACGGCACCAGATTTTTTCGAGTCGTAAACAAAAAAACCTTGGGCGTAGTTATCAGTTTCTCCCCCAATAATTTTAATGGAATTTTTGTTGGCGCCAACCGTACCATCGGAACCCAAACCATAAAACATTGCCCGCACAACATTATCAGGTTCGAGAGAAAAATTGGCATCGAAGGGGAGGGAAGTATGACTGAGGTCATCATTAATACCCACCGTAAAATGATTTTTGGGTTTATCAGCACTGAGGTTATCAAAAACGCTCATCACCATTGCCGGGTTAAACTCTTTGGAAGATAAACCATAACGACCCCCTACTACTTTTGGCATCGCCCCTTCCCATTCTTCATTCAGAGCAGTAACTATATCTTGGTAGAGAGGTTCCCCCGTTGCACCCGGTTCCTTCGTGCGGTCGAGAACAGCAATTTTTTTCACCGTTTCCGGTAATGCTGCGACTAAACCTTTAGCATCAAAAGGTCGATATAATCTAACTTTGAGTACCCCAACCTTTTCACCATTGGCAATTAAATAATCAACTGTTTCGTGGGTAGTTTCACAACCGGAACCCATGAGGATAACGACGCGCTCTGCATCAGCAGCACCGTGATATTCAAAACATTGATATTGTCGCCCTGTCAGTTCGGCAAATTTATCCATTGCCTTCTGCACAATATCTGGAATTACAGCGTAGAAAGGGTTAACACTTTCCCTAGCTTGAAAATAGACATCCGGGTTTTGAGCAGTACCACGTAAAACTGGTCGGTCTGGAGTTAACCCCCGCGCGCGGTGAGCAAAAACCAAGTCATCATCTATCATTTCCCGCAAAACTGTTTCTGGCAACAGTTCAATTTTTTGTACTTCATGGGAAGTGCGGAAACCATCGAAGAAGTGAATAAATGGTACTCTTGCTTCCAGAGTTGCTGCTTGAGCAATGAGAGCAAAATCTTGAGCTTCCTGTACAGATGCAGAACACAACATGGCAAAACCAGTAGCGCGACTTGCCATAACATCACTGTGGTCGCCAAATATTGAAAGACCTTGAGCTGCAAGAGAACGAGCAGCAACGTGGATAACAGTACAAGTCAGCTCTCCAGCAATTTTGTAAAGATTAGGGATCATTAATAATAATCCCTGAGATGCTGTGAATGTGGTAGTCAACGATCCCGTTTGTAGAGAACCATGTACCGCACCTGCTGCTCCTCCTTCACTCTGCATTTCCACCACACTAGGAACTGTACCCCAGATATTCGGCGTCCCTTGAGACGACCAAGTATCCGCCCATTCACCCATTGGTGAAGAGGGAGTGATGGGATAGATAGCGATAACTTCATTAAGTTTGTGGGCAACACGGGCAACTGCTTCATTGCCATCTAGTGTTGCAAAAGTTTTACTACTCATTTAGTGTTCTCCTCTTTATTGAAAATCTCAGAACTTAGACAGAAACCAGGTTTATGGATAAAATTTAGTTATTTGAATAATCAAGGCAATAAACCCGGTTTCTTCTTTGGGTGCATAAGTCCCGGTCTCTGGTTGTTTACAAATTTTATGGATTTATTTAGTAAGCGCTACGCGCTAGGGAATAGGGAATAGTAAACTGTCAAAGGGTTTCAGGATTTATAAATGTCCTAACCTTTACTTCGACTGCTATAGTTTATCAATAGTCAAGTTATAACAATTCTACCTCTTTCTTACTTCTATAAATTTGCCTTTTTTTGATCGATCTAAACCTTTATGTTTTACCAAAAAATCAGCGTTCGGTACTGATAACTGATAATTGAGAAAACCTATTTGAATAGGCAATTAGGAGATTGGAAGTAAATATTTTTTTTATATTTCTTACTTTGATTATCCGACTATTTCTTGCTAGTTTAAATATTATTTAAAATTTTTTTACAAAACTTGAATTCTGCATGAAATTTTACAAAAATCCAGAAAATAACTGCTAGACTAAGAACATCTTTTCAAGAAAAATTTTCAACTTGAATTTAACAAAAAAAAATAATTTGTGCTAAAATATATTGAAGATTTTAGGTTTTTTTTGGATAGAAACTTTCCCCAAATTCAAAATTGACTGCTAGCACTAATATCTACAAAGATCGTCTCAGGGATGGAGATGCCAATTATGGGATCAAAGTGATCAAAGATTACAGTCTATTACCTTTTGTGTATTGTTCCCCTGGATCTCTGAATCAAGTATTTATTAATCTTTTGAGTAACTCAATTGATGCACTGGAAGAACTGGAAAAGAAACATGACAAATGTATCTGGATTCAGACAGAACAGTTATCGGAGACTAAGATTGCTATTCAAATTCGGGATAACGGGACTGGTATTCCGGCTGACATTCACGATCAAATATTTAATCCTTTTTTTACAACCAAGCCAGTTGGCCAAGGAACTGGTTTGGGCTTATCAGTGACCTATCGAATTGTTGAGAGTCATGGTGGCACAATTGATGTGAAATCTGAGCCTGGTTGGGGAACTCAGTTTAGTATTCAACTCCCCATTAGATATCTTCAAAAATAGTTTAACACTTACTCTAACTATCTTTTGTAGTGGTTGACAAGTAGTAATTTTTGCATTTTTACCTCTTACTGTGAAAGGATTTTACTTATAAATATCACTACATCTACAGGACTACCAACCATTTCATTATAAGGATTAACATTTTCCACTCATTCTGCTGTTATCTCTGCTTTTGGGCGAGAATTTGCTAGGACAAAACGTTTACCTGTAGAATATCACCGCTATTTAATTAATGCTCAAGAAAAACGCACAGAAGCAGATTATAATCTTAATCCTAATATTACAATAGAACAGGCTCAAGAGATTATTAATGAAGCTGAAGAAATGCTTGATTTTGCTCACAAAAATATTGATTCAATTTAAGCAGAAATTAAATTAAGTTGCCAATTTTATATTTTTTCAAAATTTTCTTACCAATAAAATTTTGAAAATAAAGTATCAAAAACAACAAAACTCTTAACAAAAGTAACAATTAATTAATAATAAAAAATTCGTAAATAAAAACCAAGTCATCATTATCTATCCTTTATAATTTCGTAAAGGTTGAAGTAGGATGCGACAAATTCTATCGTAAATCCCATCTCAACCTCAGATAACAGAGAGGAGAATCAGGGGGCAATGATAAATCTACTGTGGCTTCAAGGTGGAGCCTGTTCTGGCAATACCATATCATTTCTCAATGCTGAAGAACCAAATATTTGTGATTTAATTACAGACTTTGGCATTAATGTACTTTGGCATCCTTCTTTAGGATTTGAACTTGGTACAAACGTTCAACAATTATTACAAGATTGTGTTTCGGGAAAAACACATTTAGATATATTAGTATATGAAGGAACTATAATTAACGCTCCGAATGGTACGGGAGAATGGAACCGTTTTGCCGATCGCCCGATGAAAGATTGGGTACAAGAATTATCGGAAGTTGCAGGTTTCGTCGTCGCGGTAGGAGACTGCGCTACTTATGGGGGTATTCCGGCAATGGCTCCAAACCCCAGCGAGTCTGAAGGTTTGCAATTTCTGAAACGGAAAAAAGGCGGATTTTTAGGAGAAGACTTCAAGAGTAAAGCTGGATATCCAGTTATCAATATTCCTGGTTGCCCGTCACACCCAGATTGGATTTCGCAAATATTAGTAGCGGTTGCCACTGGCAGACTTGATGACATTACCTTAGACGAATTTCACCGCCCCGAAACATTCTTCAAAAGCTTCACTCAAACAGGTTGTACTCGCAACGTTCACTTTGCTTACAAAGCTTCGACGTCAGATTTTGGGCAACGTCAAGGATGTTTATTCTATGACTTAGGTTGTCGCGGACCAATGACTCGCTCTTCCTGTAACCGCATTTTATGGAACCGGGTTTCCTCCAAGACACGCGCCGGAATGCCATGTTTAGGTTGTACGGAACCAGAATTTCCATTCCATGACCTCATGCCGGGAACAGTATTTAAGACACAAACAGTCATGGGTGTTCCCAAAGAATTACCCACGGGAGTTAACCGTAAAGATTATGCTTTGCTGACTATGGTTGCAAAAGATTCAACTCCAGAATGGGCAGAGGAAGATTTCTTTACTGTTTAAGGGAACAGGGAACAGCGTTTTAAAATTTGTAGTGGATTGTTTCACCTTCAATAGTGCAATAGTAGGGGCGGGTTTCAGCAGAGATTTTCATGCTTACTCTCAGATTTACATAAACCCGCCCCGCCAGATGGTGGGTTATATCATTAGGGGGCGGGTTTATTTGACTCAATGTGAAAACTCCTTAACTTAATTGTGAAACCCGCCCCTACAGAGTCTTATTCCCTAATACACTATTTTAGATGAAACAGTCTACTACAAAAACTACTAATAACTAATAATCTGATAACTGAAAAAATGGTTCAAACAAAAGTACAAACATTAGACATTTCTCCCGTGGGGCGCGTTGAAGGCGACTTAGACGTAAGAGTTGATATTCAAGACGGATATGTAACCAACGCTTGGACTCAAGCACAAATGTTTCGGGGTTTTGAAGTCATCCTCAAAGGTAAAGACCCCAAAGCTGGTCTCATTGTCACCCCCAGAATTTGTGGAATTTGCGGTGCTTCTCACCTAACCTGTGCATCCTGGGCATTAGATACAGCTTGGCAAACAGAAGTACCCCGTAACGCTATCCTTGCTCGTAACCTCGGTCAACTTGTGGAAACTCTCCAAAGTCATCCGCGCTTCTTTTACGGGTTATACGCGATCGACTTAACAAACAAAAAATACCAAAATAGTCCTTTCTACGAAGAAGCTTGTAAACGTTTCGCAGCATTCACAGGTACTTCCTACGAACCAGGTATTACCGTTTCTGCAAAACCTGTAGAAATATACGCTCTATTCGGTGGTCAATGGCCTCACTCTAGTTTCATGGTTCCCGGTGGTGTCATGTGCGCTCCCACTCTCACTGACGTTACCCGCGCCTGGGGAATGTTGGAATATTTCCGCACTAACTGGTTAGAACCGATATGGTTGGGTTGTTCTCTTGACAGGTTTGAACAAATTCAAACTTATGAAGATTTCCTGGAATGGTTGGATGAAGACCCTGCTCATGCTAGTTCCGACCTCGGTTTCTATTGGCGTATGGGTCTGAATATTGGTTTGGATAAAATTGGTGCAGGTATTGGTAAATATATGAGTTGGGGATATTTGCCTCACGAAGATAAATATCAACGCCCGACTATTGAAGGTCGCAACGCTGCGATGATTATGAAAAGTGGTGTCTACGATAGCACTACAGATATTCATCAATTGATGGAGCATACTTTTACACGGGAAAATACTAGCCACGCTTGGTATAACGAGGGTGATGGAGATGTGCATCCTTTTGACCGCACTACTGTACCTGTTGCTAATAATGATATTGACTTTGATGGTGCTTATTCTTGGTCAACTGCTGTATCTCACCAAGACTTAGGTCGGATGGAAGTTGGTGCTTTAGCGCGGGAATTGATCGCAGGTGGCGACCATGGGGAAAGTTGGCAGTATAAAGATGGTTTAGTTTTGGATATGTTCAAGAAAATGGGCGGACCGAACGCACATTTGCGCGTGTTTGCCAGAATGCACGAATTAACTAAATTGTACCGTGAAACAGAACGTTGTTTGCGGGAGTTTAATTTACGCGATCCTTGGTATATTAAGCCTGAAGAAAAAGACGGTCGCGGTTGGGGTGCCACTAATGCTAGTCGTGGTTCTCTCTGTCATTGGGTGGAAATAGAAGGGGGTAAGATTAAGAATTATCAGGTTATTGCGCCGACTACTTGGAATGTGGGACCCCGCGACGGTGAAGGGGGGCGTGGACCTATTGAAGAGGCGTTAATAGGTATTCCTATTGCTGATGTGAATGACCCCGTGGAAGTGGGTCATGTTGCTCGGTCTTTTGATTCTTGTTTGGTGTGTACCGTTCACGCTCACGATGCGAAGACTGGGGAAGAGTTGGCAAGGTTTAGGACTTCATAATTAGTAATGTAATTGTAGGTTGGGTAGAACGCAGTGAAACCCAACCAAACCTAACAAAACAGGTGAAAATGTTGGGTTTTGGTTCCTCAACCCAAGCTACATAACTTAATATTTACTTTATAAATCAGCTATAAATTGTTTTCTCTGCTCCCGTGGCAGTGACATTAATACAACACTTTTAATGGGTATCAAGTATTGTATTTGAGGCTATTTTATGACTTAGTTTTGTTTAAGTGCCAGCAGAAAAACCTATATTTTTTTTTCACTTAGGACTTTTCGTAAAGCTTTAACTGCTCCATCAACCCCAGTATCAGGAAGAGTTCCACCTGTAAATTTAACCAGGTCGTCAGAGCTTACTATTGCCTCAACGCTATCACCACTAGATACAGACAACTTGAAGAGTTGTCCGTGTTTCATCAATGCACGATCTGGTAAGCTATAATTAGTAGAGATATCTCGCGTTGAAACAGCTACAACATCTCGATAGTGGAATTCGTCATCTTTTTCATTGAGAGGGACTCCTTTTATAAAATTGTGTACACATTGGTATGAGCTAAGTTTATGCTCTGTTAGATGGATGATTGTTATAGCGTTAATACTAAATCTAGTAACTTTATCTTTACCTTTTTTCCAAGCAATTTCTTTAGTTGGAACCCCTCTTGTGTCCCACAAAACAGGACTACGAATCACAATAGATTCCCTTATCAGCTCTTGTTGATCAATGTTAAGACGCTGCAAAGATCGTTCTTTTAGGTAATTAATATCTTCAATTAACCAAGCATCAATACCCTTATCTCCGGGAGAGCTTCTTATAGACTTTACCTCAAAGAATAACCAACATCCACCCGCAATCAAGAAAAGCAAACCATACTCAAATTCTGACGAAAAAAATAGTATGAGTAAGGCAATGACAAGTAGCGCTATTGGATATTTCCATTTTAGTTTTCCGAAAAAATACTTCCGGATTCGCTGTCGCTTTTTATTTTCAGAAACATCACTACTTAATAAGTTCTTGTCTAGTGTTACCATTGATTTAAAGTTAGTCCTGTTTAAAAATTTGTTTAACCAATTCACAATAAAGAGGATTATCAAACATAGGAGGTAGCCTTTTCAATAGCATTTTTAACCTATTTATATCTGTGACACGGATAGATGAGATAATCTCTGAGACATTAGGTTCTGGGCATCTCATTCGGTTCCCACCATAATAATCATCGCGAATAAGTGCTCTGAACCACTGAACTGTTCCGTCAGAATCACCCATTTTAGTAGCTGCACACAAAAGCCCATCAATCTCTTCAATCTGATTGCGCTGTAGAATTTTAGGTCGTTTACCTTTAAGCAGAGCTAACGCCAAATAATAATAAGTAGTGGTCAATGAAGAATCAACCTGAATTGCTACCCTGAATTGCTCTATTGCTTGGTTATAGGACTTTCCCTCTAGCAGTTCAATACCTTGCTTTAGTAAGACAAGAGGATCAGGAGAGCCGGGCGGTTGTAGATTAATATTTACTTGATTTCTAACACTTTGAGATTGCTGATTGTAGCCTGTCATCTTTTTTAATAACCAAGAATAATTTAATCGTGTATTTTGCCTAATCTAAAGGATGCTAGAAATGAGATCCTGATCTGTCAAATTCAAAATAAATTTTCGGCTAATTCAATAGCTTTGATCATCCCTGTTACAAGCTCACTTGCATTAACTACGTCTTTTACAAAATCCTTAGCTTTGCTAAGATATCCTAGGATAAGACCTTTATTTGGTTCAGACTTTTGGGCTTGATCAATAGCTTTTTGAATTTGGTACTGAACATCTGTGGAAACCTCAGCGTTAATAATTTCAGCATCTCTTGCTTTTGGTATCTCAGCTTTGAGTTTTTCCAATTCTTCAATAAAATTTGCACAATTCTCAACGGCAGCGAAGTTGATATTGCCAGCAGCATTGTACTGGTAACTTACATTTTGATGACGTTGGTCAAATACTGACATAGATTTTTTACCTTTTTAACAAACAAAAAACCAAAAATTGGCTTTGGTGATTTTGGCCATGATTTTTCTGAAATGACAATTGTCTAAATCCTAATTAAAAAGGATTTTATATTTGAAAAATTTAGATTTCATAGCTTTATTAACCAACGCCCAAAAATTTTAGAATCCCTAATTACCAAACTATAGCCTTGCGCAAATACGTTAGGGTATTCCTCTATTTCCTTACAACTTCAGTTTATCGTCCTAAGCGAAAGACATGGTAAAAATGTCAAACCATTTTTAGTTGATAAATTGAAGTAGTGCACCTTATCTCTTTATAACATAAAGTTAAGCTTACCAAAATTAATTTTGTCAAAATTAACTCGTTGTATTTCTATTGTTACTTAATTGGACTAAAACTAGAGATGGTACTGTTGGCCAAAGTGCATTACAAAGCACTTTCTCTACTTTGAAAGTGCGTAGCCTGAAGTATTAGACATCTCCAGAAAAGATGGAACAGGTAACAGGGGGAAGTAATTGATAATTTATGGATAAGAATTGATTTTATTTTTCATTTTTGGAGAAGTCTATTACACTAACCCCCAGAAATTCGTCTCACTTCCTCAACACTGAAATTAAGAATTTGTGCCACTTGTTCCACATCCATTCCGGTTGCCAATAATTGAGAAACAGCATTTATTCGTGCTTGTTCAGCTTGTTCGGCTCGTTGTTCGGCCTTTTCTGCACGAGCTTTTTCTATTTCTGCCCTTTCTGATCCTGTTAACAACAAATTGCCATCTTTGTCCCACCAACGCAACCAAGATAGAGTTTGATTTTGATAGGAACCGTGCCATATCCCTAATTCTACTGCTAGAGGTTCAATCAAATAGTGCCCCCGTTCGTTAGGAGACATTTTTTTATAACCACCATTTCCAAAACAATACATTTCTAATTGATTGTTTTTGATGATATATACTCCGTAGTAAGAAATTCTAATAATGCGTTCGTAAACCCAAAATTTACCTGGTTTTGTGGTTTCACCATCTGGGGAAACCGATAAAGGAGTTTTGTCTAATTCTTCTGAACCATCACCACTGGCAAATTCTAGAGCAATGAAAGGAGCAAGATGTTCTCGCCACAAAGAATAGGAACGACGAAACTCTCCATTTAATAATGGTGGTACATCGGGAACATAAAACCAATCAGGTGCTTCCGCGCCTTTTTCTGGAGGTTCCGTTTCCCGCCAATAGATGCCACAGTCTTGCCCAATAGCATAATTTCCATCTGGGTGTCGCTGTTGTAAAATTGGTCCGATGGAATCAGTTAAAAGAATACTTTGGGGATGTTCCTGGAAATTTTTCACAAAGGTTCCGTCTTCATCTGGTAATTGAGTATGATCTGGGAAAGGTGCTGGTAGTTCTACTTTGACTTTCGCTTTTGTTTCACTCATAACTAATCCTACCTTCAGTTCATTTTACAGCAGATTCCAAGTATATGAAGTACGTATATGAACAATTAAAGATTTGTAGTGCGGGCATCTTGCCCGCGATAGGTGTACCTCACCAAGGTGGAATTCGCTTTATTAGTTAGTGTAGTCTAATACTATCTATTTCATCTATAAAATTAAGTAAATCAACTTTATTTGATAATTATGAAACTGGTTTGATTATCTATTGCTTTATTCTCACAGTTAGCTTATAATCAACCAAACCATTTATATATTAAATAGACTGAAGCTCTAAGCCAAAAATTTTAACCAGTAAAATTGTTATGGCTTTTTAATATCACTGAACTTAAGCAAAAATGAATCAACCAATTAAAAAAGCTTTTTTAGACACAGAAGACGGACAAATTTTTTACCGAATAGGAGGAGAAGGAGAACCTCTGGTTTTACTTCACATGACTCCTCGAAGTAGCGATGAATTTAAAGAGTTAATGGCAATTTTAGCTCCTAAATATTGTGTTATTGCTATGGACTTAATGGGCTTAGGAGATTCGGATCAACCTCCTAGGGAATATTCTATTTCAGACTATGCTAAAACTGTTATTTTATTGTTAGATGAATTAGGTATTAAAAAATGCAGTATTTTAGGCAGTTTAACAGGAGGTTATATTGCTGGAGAAGTTGCCGTATCTTATAGCGATCGCCTGAATAAATTAATCCTTTGTAATGTTCATGGTTTTGACGCAGAAGAAGCAGAAAAAGTTGGTAAAAGATATAGTCAAGGATTTACGATTAAAGAAGATGGTTCTCATCTGATGGAAAGATGGTTAGCACGGAGTAATTATCTGGGAGTGGAATTAAATCACCGTTGTCTTATTGATGATTTAAAAGCTTTTGGCAGACCTATTTATACTGGTGTAGCAGTCAGTAAATATTGTGTTTCTGCCCAAGAAAGGTTTAAACTTATTCAATGTCCGACCTTAGTTTGTAATGGTACTAAAGCATTAGAACCTTTAGAAAAATATGGTTTAGCAAAAGCTGAAAATCAAACTTGGTTATCTGAAGCAATTCCCCATAGTAAAACAGTTGGAATCTCTGGAGGAACTCTATGGATGATTAATCAAATGGCAGAACAAATATCTACAGTTGTTATTGATTTTCTAGATAATAATTAAAGGAAAAAGTAACCTAATTAAGAGTTTAAATTATGAGTTCTATTGACGAGACTATACAAACTGATGGAATAACAAAAATGACTAATCTCTATGAAACTGATTTTGTGGAGTGGACTATTAAACAAGCTCAAGCATTAAGCGATCGCGATCTAAAAGCTCTTGATTGGAATAATTTAAAAGAAGAAATTGAAGACTTGGGAAAAGAACAAATTCATGCTGTTAGTAGTTTGGTAAAAAGGTTAATTGAAGACAAGCTTAAACTAGACTATTCCTCCAATATTTATCCTCGAAACCATTGGCAAACTGAAATTAACAACTTTCAAGATGAAATTGAGAGAAGACTAACTAAAACTCTGTTAAATAAGATAGATATAGATAAAGAGTATGAAAGAGCTCAAAGATTAGTTTTGACTGAATATAAGTTAGACCTTCCCGATAAGTGTCCTTATAGTCTTGAAAATTTAATGCAAAGATTACCAGAAAATTTACAATAATTATCATCTTATTTATCAGAAGTTCTCGGGTTTGAGGACTTCCTAAAATTGAGGGGAGAACTATCTGTATGATTAATCGAATACTTGAATAAATTGCTAATATTTTCAACAATTTTATTGAAGTATAGAAACCTATTCTTGTGAAACTTAATAAAAATAATAAAAAAGATGATGAATAACGAACTACCTCTAATTATTGAATCTCGCTGTAATGAAAGAGCCTATCGTCAAGATAATCCAGCATTTCCCTATAGCCCCAAGGAAATTATTCGTGAAGCTGTTCGTGCCTGGGAAGCAGGGGCTTCAATTTTCCATTGGCATGGACGAGATCCCGAAACTGGAAAAGCTTGTTATGACATTGAACTCTATCTCGAAACTATCCAGGGAATTCGCGCAGAAACAGATATCATTCTCCATCCTAACTGTCAGTATGATATGAATTTGCTAGTTGATATGGTCCCGGTAGTTTTCGGTTCCACTAACGAGGATTTCTGGGACCCCCAAACAAAACAGTTCATCACCTACGATCAACTTTACGTTAATACCCGTGCCAAAATAATGGCAGATGTAGAGATATTAACAAAGAATAATATTCATGTCAGTGCAGCCTGTTGGAATGTGGGGCACATACGGACGGCACGTTGCTTCCAAGAAATGGGACTTTTGTCAGAGAATACCTTTTGGGAGTTTATTTTTACAGGGGAATTAGTGCCTGAGGGAGCTAAACCAACGATTACTGGTTTGCAAGCATTAGTCACTGAAATTCCTCGGGATAATCAATGGTTGGTATTATGCTGGAATGGGGACGTGATGAGGCTGGCATCTTGGGCAATTACGATGGGAGGTCATGTTGGTATTGGTTTGGGAGATTGGCCTTATACTCGCTTTGGCAAACCTCACAATGGGGAATTAGTAGAAATAGTAGCGAAAATGGCTCATACTCTAGGTCGGGAAGTTGCAACACCAGCACAAGCAAGGAAGATGTTAAAAATTACAGAGTGATGAAGGCTGTAGAAAACTAGGTTTACTAAGTAATATCATGTCGGGTAGCATCGGTATTGTATAGAGAAGGAAGAAGGAAGAAGGAAGAAGGTTGAAGGCGGAAGGTTGAAGCTTTAAGAGAAGGAAAAACTCTAAATATCGTGGATATTTTCCCAGTTTTTACACAAACGATACCAACGGACATGATATAATTAATAATTAATAATTGATAATTAAGGTTTAAATATTCGGTAGTCCTGTGAGATTTCTTCCTTCCACTCGGTTCCAGTCCCAATGACTTTACAGTTAGTGTTTATCCAGACATAATATAAGATAGAAAATAAGCGATGAAAAAACAAATTAAAAGAGCATTTTTAGATACAGAAGATGGTCAAATATTGTACCGAATAGGAGGAGAAGGAAAGCCTATTCTTTTTCTCCACATGAACCCTCGAAGTGGTGACGAACATCGAGAATTAATGCCTTTGTTTGTCTCAAATTACAAAGTTATATCAATGGATTTTATGGGGTTTGGAGATTCAGATAAACCTCCCAGAATGTATACCATTGCCGATTATGCTCAAACAGTTATTGCTCTTTTAGATGAATTATCTATAGAAAAAGTGACTATATTTAGTAATCATACAGGGGCATTTGTAGGAACAGAAGTAGCGACAACCTATCCAGAAAGAGTAGATAAATTAATCTTAGGAAATGCGCCAGTTTTTGGAGAAAAAGGACAGGAAAAATTATTTGAATTATTTGATATAGGATTTAAAATTGAACCCGATGGTTCTCATTTAATGAAGCGATGGTTAGCTCGTTCTCGTTATGTGGGTTCTGCTGAATTAAATCATCGTTGGGTATTAGACGATCTAAAATGTTTTGGTTATCCTTTATATGCTGTTTGGGCAGTGGGAAATTATTGTTTAGAGGCAGCAGAAAAATTTAAGCAAATAAAGTGTCCGACTCTAATTATTTGGGGCATGGATGATGTTCAAGAATTTGAAAGATTAGGGTTATCAAAAGTAGAAGATCGTCATTTAGTTTCTCAAGCAATTCCCCACGCTAAAGTGGTAGAATTTGAAGAAGGAACTATTTGTATGATGAATCAAATTCCTGAAAAAGTTGCTGAAGCTGTTAAAGATTTTCTAAGGTGATGATACCTAAAACTTATCGCAAGCTTATTATCACAAACCTTAACTCTGATTTTCGTTCTGCTATTGAAATTGTAGAAACTGAACTACAAAAACCTCAAAGTAATGAAATTCTAATTAAGAATGAATTTGTAGGGATTAATGCTGGATTTGATACTTTATTATCTCAAGGCAAAATCCCCTATTTTAATCCAAAATTACCGATAGATATGGGGGTAGAAGTAGTAGGAAATGTGGTAGCTATTGGGGATAATGTCAAACAATTTAATATAGGAGATGGGGTTTTAACTTTTACTAAAGGGGGAGCATATCGAGAGTATCAAACTGTTAGTATAGATGGAGTGATTAAAGTTCCTGAAGTTTCCCCAGAAATTGTTACATTAATGCCGACAGGAGTTTCCGCTTTAGTCGCTTTAGAACAAGTGGGAGAAATGAGCAGTCAAGAAGTTGTTTTAGTAACTGCTGCTGCTGGAGGAACAGGACATATTGCCGTACAATTAGCTAAACTAGCAGGAAATCATGTTATTGGCATTTGTGGTTCTGCAAAAAAGGTAGAATTATTACAACAATTAGGTTGCGATAGAGTTATTAATTATCATCAGGAAAATGTTAATCAAGTTATCAAACAAGAATACCCCCAAGGTATTAATTTAGTGTTTGAATGTGTTGGTGGAAAAATGTTTGATACTTCTGTTGATAATTTAGCTATGAGGGGGCGTTTAGTTGTAGTTGGTTTTATCTCCGAATATAGCGATAATTTAGAACAAATTAATCAACCTCGAATTTATCATAAACTCTTTTGGAAAGCTGCCTCAGTTAGAGCATTTCTGATGCCTTGTTATCGAGAATATCAAACAGAAGCAGGCGATCGCCTCTTTAATTTGTTTCAAACTAAGCAACTTAAAGTAGCGATCGATCCTACAAAATTTAGAGGATTAGATTCTATTGTCGAAGCTGTTGAATATCAACTTAGTGGGAAAAATCAAGGTAAAGTAATTGTCAGATTATAGACTAATTATCGACCACCGCAGTACATTTAATTTCAACAATTAATCCTGGGGTAGACAAAGAAGTAATTCCTACCCCAGTCCAAGTGGGAAATTCTTGAGTAAAATAACGATCTTTTACCTTCATAAACAAGGCTAAATGGGGAATAGTAAACGGTTGTTGAGACTCGGAAGATTCCCCTACATTAGCACCAGTAACATGATAAGTTACCATTTCTACAACATTATCAAAAGTAGCTCCAGCAGCTACCAAAACTTTTTGAACATTCTCAAACGCCTGGATAAATTGTTCTTCTACCCCTTGCACAACCTGTAAATTTTCATCCCTTCCCACCTGTCCTGAAATATATAATGTATTTCCTATTTTAACTCCAGGACAATAGTGATATTTTTCATATATAATTTCCATTCCTTGGGGAATAATTACTTCACGTTTCGGCATTGATAAAATCCTTTAACTATTCAGATAATTAATTATAATAAAGTTTTTGTTTTGAGTCCGGTTTTAGCCCCAGAAGATAGTTATCTTCAAGCAAAAACTTAAGAACCTTATCATAAAACGATTAAAAAATTGGTTTGCACGCTTACAGTAGTTTCTTGAGTTTTAGCTCTATATATTAAGATAATAGTGAAGTGGATTATTAGAAATATGCTCGTATATGGACTATTGATTTTAGTAATTATAATATTTCTTATCAGTTCCTCTAGTTTAAGTCTGATTCAAGCACCCAAAACTTGGGCTTCATCAGAGCGAACCAGGTCTATTTTCCTCTTTCTGTGGAAGTTTCTCAGCTATCTGGGTATGTCTGCAGTTTTTATCTCTCTAGGACTTATTATGGGGATTCTCGGCTATCATTGGGCAGCGGGTTTGAGTTGGATAGATTCTTTAGTAGAAGCTTCGATGATTCTTAGTGGTATGGGGCCAATTAGTCCCCTCTCAACTACTAGCGCAAAAGTATTTGCTTCTATCTATGCACTCTTTAGTGGTTTAGTTTTTGTTATAGCGATGGGGATTCTTTTATCTCCTTTAGTCTATAGTTTGTTAAGCCAATTTCGTCTTCATCTCAAACATGAAAACTACCAACAAGATGAACACTGAGCAAAATGACTGAGATGTAGAACTGAAAAACTTATACCAATTCACTTTAAAATGTAAAATAATTTCCTCAAATTAATAGTCAAAGTTTTAAGCCGATAAAATCTTACTTTTGACTTTTGACTTCTGTGAAATAGTATCACAGGGAAACAAAATAGTTATCTTGATTTATTTGTTCCTATTCCATGTTCCTAGTTAAGTGTTCCCCATCTCCTTATTTATGAGGAACAATCTGTTAATTTTAAGGAACTACAACAATTTTTCCCATCAAACTACGCTGCTCTATCCTCGTCAATGCTTCTGACACTCCCTCCAGACTGACTACTTGCTCAATAGTTGACTTTAATTTTCCTTGCACAAATGCTGGCATAACTACATCTTTGAGAGTTTGCCAACTTGCCTGATAATAACTGCTATACCAAAGGGCGATACCGTAAACTGCAATATTGCGCCCCAGTAATTTTCCCATAGGTAAAGCAGCATCTAAACCAGTCGTTGTACCATAGCAAGCAATACGCCCATTATTAGATATTGCTCCTAAACAGTCAACAAATGTTACCTTACCTCCTCCATCAAGTGCCACCTGTACCCCAAGATTTTCTCTAATCTTGCCTACTTCAGAAACTACATTTTGACTGCTATAGTCAATCCCATAGTCAGCACCTAATTTCATCAGATATTCCACCTTAGCTGCATTACCAGCGGTAGCGATAACCTTTGCTCCTAATAATTTAGCTAATTGTACTGCTGCAGTCCCTACACCGCCACTACCAGGATGGACTAGCACCCATTCTCCTATCCGAACTTTTGCCCGATAGATGAGAGCTACAATAGCAGTCAAATAGTTAATAGGTAAACTAGCTGCCACCTCAAACGATATATCGTCGGGAATAGCTAATAATTCTGTAGCAGGAGCGATCGCCTTTTCTGCAAAAGCTCCTCGAACATGACCCACTACCCGCATTCCTGGGGAAAACCCCTCAACTTTTTCCCCCACAGCATCAACTACACCCGCTGCTTCTTGACCAAGAATGTGAGGCAATGCGCCGTCGTTTGGTCTTTTATATTTTCCGTAGGTCATTTGCAGGTCTGAGTTATTAATTCCGGCAGCTTTGACAACCAGTCTAACTTCACCGGAATTAGGGGCTAAAATTTCTGTTTCTTCTACTTGAATATCAGAGATACCTTTGTATTCATGTATGCAAACTGCTTTCATTTTTCGTTATGTTATCTAGAATTATCGCTTTTAGGGAACAGGGAATAGAAAAAATGATAACCCTGTAGGGACGTTGTATAACAAAAATGCGAATGTCCCTACTTTGTGGTCTACTCAAATAAAAAGCTGCTGTAACTATTGGACAATAGATGAATATAACATCAATATAGGCAGAAAAAAAGTGAAACTTTTACCTGTAAAGCTTTTGAGAGCCGTTCGGTACAACCTAACTATTGGACAATAGATGAATATAACATCAATAATCGCAAAACAGAGCGATATAGCAGCCGCAGTTGCTCCGCGTAAATTGTGCGAACCAAAGCGGAATCGATGTTCTATCGCTACTTTTATGCAACAAAGCCACCCAAAAGTGCAACTACGAGCAGAATTATAAGTGTTTTGCCGAAGATAATATTAGTCAGGATAATTTAAGTTGGTTAATAACCCCAAAAATGATTAAATTCTTATTCTCCTAGGGAAGCTAATTTCATTTTTTTTATTTAACTGACTCTTTCTTCTTTAATAATTGTTCTTTTAACAATTTGATCGTTCTGAAACCAATGCCAAGTTCTAGCCCGATGATTCTTATCAGGACTAATATTAATCATTTCATAAATATAAAAATCTGCCATTCCTTTATAAGTAATCCACAAAATAATTGTTGAATTATCTACTTCCCAAGCATAACCATCCAATCTTTCTGTATCAAACCAAATTTTTTTATCCCGATATATTCCTGGAAATTGATATTCTTCTTTTTTACCATCCGCCCATTCATAACGATTAGTTTGGAAATAGGGATATTCTCCATTTTCGGGAAATTGACAAGTTAAATGAGAACTATGTTTATCAATAATATTTCCCTCGTTATCTACTATTGTATATGTTCCTTTCCAATCTCCTTCATGGCGGACTAATACTGGCATTTCTTCTCTAATATTAGACATAATAACTATTCCTAATTCAGACAGTGGATCAAATTTAAGTCATTATAGCAATCCTCTAATATATTCGTGGCAAAAACCTTACTGCTTTTTAGGCAACAGGCAGGAGTTTCAGTTTTTTTATCTACTTTTTGATTACCCGCGACCTATTTAGAATTGCTATATAGCGCTACGCGCTAGGGAATAGGGAATAGGGAATAGGGAATAGTAGACTAATAAAGGGTTTTAGGATTTAGAAATGTCAAGAGCCTTAATGCGTAGCGCTATATATAGCAATATGAAATCATTCGTGAGAAAAAACTGAGAAAAAACTGTAGGGGTTTGGTCTCCAAACCCAAGCCCTAAAAAATTTGGAGACCAAACCCCTACAATCAAATCTTACAACCTATGCGCGGATTGCTATATAGCAATTGAGGGATTATATTTTGCTAATGGGACAGGGTTATTCGGCTTCAGTAGTTAACGCCAGAAAATAGTAAATTAAAATACAGCAAATATTATATATTTTTGCTTCGTCTGGCAAATAAGGTCTTGTGTTCAAACTTTTTATAACAAGTTATTATATAGGAATTACTTATATCTTCAGTTACGGCTCTCCTCACTAGCCACTCTGAGTTTAACAACGCTACATTTAGGTTACAATAAGTAAATAAAAATTCACATTTGTTAGTGTTTATGGCCACTTGATAGTCATTAATTAGTGAAAAACATTACTATATTGGAGAAATCTCCCTTGTGACTATAAACATATAATAAGAGGTAGTAATAATGTTTGAACGGTTTACAGAACAATCAATCAAGGTAATCATGTTAGCTCAGGAAGAGGCCCGTCGCTTGGGGCATAACTTTGTGGGCACGGAACAAATTCTCCTGGGTTTGATTGGTGAAGGTACAGGTATTGCATCTAAAGTTCTCAAGGAACATGGTGTAAATCTCAAAGATGCTCGGAACGAAGTAGAAAAAATAATTGGCCGTGGTTCTGGGTTTACTCCAGCAGAAATACCTTTTACTCCTAGGGTAAAAAGGATGTTAGAAATTTCTCTAGAAGAAGCCAGAAAATTAGACCATAATTATATTGGCACAGAACATTTGCTACTTGGATTACTACAAGATTCTGAAGGAGTAGCTGCTAAAGTTTTGGACAACTTGGGAGTAGATAGAGGCAAAGTTCGGACTCAAGTAATTCGGTCTCTGGGAGAAGTTGCTGCAGTGTCTTCCGGAGGGTCTAACCCCAGTGGTAAGAAAGCCGTTACTCTAGAAGAATTTGGTACAGATTTAACAAAGTTAGCAGCAGAGGGTAAAATCGATCCAATAGTAGGCCGACAAATTGAAATTGAACGGATGATTCAAGTCTTAGGCCGTAGGACAAAAAATAATCCTGTTCTTATTGGTGAACCTGGAGTCGGAAAAACAGCTCTTGCTGAGGGGTTAGCTCAACGGATCGTTAATCAAGATGTTCCTGATATCCTAGAAAATAAACAGGTGGTTAGTCTGAATATTGCTTCTCTGATAGCTGGTACTAGGTTCAGAGGAGAATTTGAGGAACGGTTGAAAAAAATAATGGATGAAGTCCGTGCCAATGGCAACATTATTTTGGTAATTGATGAAATTCACACTGTTGTAGGTGCTGGTGCTATTGAAGGTAGTATGGATGCTGCGAATATTCTCAAACCTGCTTTGGCAAGGGGTGAACTGCAATGTATTGGGGCGACTACCCTAGATGAATATCGTAAGCATATTGAACGGGATGCTGCTCTGGAACGTCGGTTCCAACCTGTGAAAGTGGGCGAACCTAGTGTAGAACAGACTATTGAAATTCTCTATGGGGTACGCTCTGCTTATGAGCAACACCATAGGTTGACTATTTCTGATGAAGCACTGGCAGCAGCAGCAGAATTATCTGACCGATATATTAACGATCGCTTCTTACCAGATAAAGCTATTGACCTAATTGACGAAGCTGGTTCCTGTGTCAGAGTAAGGAATTCGATGCTTTCACCAGAGTTGAAGGAACTAAGACGACAACTCTTGAAGGTGACAAAAGAAAAAGAAGAAGTTGTTCGTCAACAAGATTTTGAACAAGCAAGTAAACTGCGTGATCGCGAACTAGAAATTCAAGCAGAGATTGAACAGACAACTTCGGATCGAGAGCAAAAAATCAATAACTCTCCTGTAGTGACTGAAGACGATATTGCTCATATCGTCGCATCCTGGACTGGAGTTCCAGTGAGTAAGTTGACAGAATCTGAGTCTGAGAAACTGTTACATATAGAAGATACCCTGCACCAACGTCTGATTGGACAAGATGATGCTGTTAAAGCTGTTTCCCGTGCTTTACGTCGCGCTCGTGTTGGTTTGAAGAACCCTAAACGACCCATTGCTAGTTTCATTTTCTCTGGTCCGACTGGTGTTGGTAAAACAGAACTGACAAAAGCATTAGCTACTTATTTCTTCGGTTCTGAGGAAGCCATGATTCGGGTAGATATGTCAGAATACATGGAACGTCATACTGTTTCTAAGCTTGTTGGTTCTCCTCCAGGGTTTGTTGGTTATGATGAAGGTGGACAACTAACTGAAGCTGTACGCCGTCGTCCCTACACTGTAGTATTGTTTGATGAGATTGAAAAGGCTCATCCTGATGTATTTAACATCATGTTGCAAGTGTTGGAAGATGGTCGTTTGACTGACTCTAAAGGTCGGGTAGTAGATTTCAAGAATACCTTAATCATTATGACTTCCAATATCGGTTCTAAAGTCATTGAGAAAGGTGGCGGTGGTTTAGGTTTTGAGTTTGCTGAGGATCAAGAAGAAGCTCAATATAATCGTATCCGCAACTTGGTTAATGAGGAACTGAAACAATATTTCCGCCCAGAATTTCTCAACCGCTTAGATGAAATTATTGTCTTCCGTCAGTTGACTAAGGATGAGGTGAAAGAAATTGCAGAAATTATGCTGCGGGATGTATTTAGTCGTTTGGGCGAGCGCGAAATTACTATGACAGTCAGCGATAAGTTTAAGGAGCGTTTAGTAGAAGAAGGATTCGATCCTAGTTACGGAGCGAGACCTCTACGTCGAGCTATTATGCGTTTATTAGAGGATGTTTTAGCAGAAGCATTATTAGCTGGTCAAATTCAGGATGGGGAAAATGTTTATGTAGATTTAGATGAAAACCGTGAGGTAAAAGTTACATCTCTTGGAACTGCTAAAGAACAACTACCGGAATTTGCTTACAGCAATAATTAATGTCAACTGTAACACAAGCATCCTGCTTGTAACAAGAATGCTTGTGTTACCAAAAGTTTTGTCCCTAACTTTGCTCTAATTTAGCGATAGTAATCAAAAAATCACGTTCATTACAGCTATTTTCCTGCACGGTAGACCAAAGTAGGGGCGAATAACCACCCCAACTGGATTATCATTTTTTTATGTGGTTTATTGACCTCAAAACTGCTGTAAAAAAATCACGTTCATTAAAACCTACATTCCGCAAGAAAAAATGTAGTCTAATACCAAATCCGGTAGTATTCGGTCAGGACTTACGCATTACAAAGTATTTTCGTCATTGGGACTGACAGGGAAGCAACCTCAAATCCTAGTTTTTTGTACCTCATGCGTAAGTCCTGTCGGTATAAAAAAGCAGAGAAGCCAGGGAAAGTATCAAATTCCCTACAATACTAACATTGTCTTCCCACAAACTTCTTCTCTTGTTACTCCGAAGCAAGCGGATTTGATCGGGACTTACGCAGAAACCGGGTTTATGAACAAAATTTCCTGGCTTCAACAACAATATCAGGGCAATAAACCCGGTTTCTTGGTGGGGAAAGCGTAAGTCCTGTTGATATATAGCGCTACGCGCTAGGGAATAGGGAATAGGGAATAGGGAATAGTAGACTAATAAAGGGTTTTAGGATTTAGAAATGTCCTAACCTTAATGCGTAGCGCTATAAAACAAGGATTCATAATTCAGAAGTCAGAAGAAAATCATAAGCCAATTTTTGTCTTATAGCGGTTTTCACAAAGGTAGACTACAAAACTACTGCCCTCAGTATAAGTGCCTTCTACCTTTAACTAACAATCTCTGTATTCTATGTTAATGAAAAGCGCTATAAGATGTCAAGGACTTAAAGACTGCTTGAAACTCCTCGTAACTGATTAGATCGTCACCACTTGTGTCTGCAGCTTTCATCATATTCTCAATTTGAACATCATTAATATGGGTATCGATACTACGAATATAAGTTTGTAACTCATCTAAACTTATATATCCTGACCTATCTGTATCAATATATTGGAAAACTCTGTAGAGTTCCTTTTCTTCTACAGCAATAATGTTTTCTACGAAACCAAGACTTTCAGCGATCGTCTTCCACAACTCATAGGGGTCAGTGTGTTTAAGAGCATCTGCCTCGTCATCCCTCGTAATGCTATATTCTTGGCGAAGTTCTTGAACTAGCTTGCGATCTTCTGGGGATAAACTTTTCAAAAGGTCTTCTAACACTTCATTGGATGTTTGCTCAGAGAATGCTTTCATCAAATCAGAAACCCAGTTTCGATCTGGGTGAGTTTTCCCAGAATGTAAGATAATTTCCAGGAGAGTTTCTCGATAGCTCTCCAACCGCAGAGAGTTTTCTCTATTGTGTGCCTTACGAGGATCGAATAGCTCGGGATATTCTTGGCCTAGTTCCACTAAGATGGTATCGTGATCTTTATCAGAAATACCCAATTCTTTGCGCATTTGCTTGAAGCTTTCCAGAGTACCAGCAGGGTCTACATAACCCTCATCAATGGCATCTCGCAGCATCGCTTTATAAGTTTGCAGACGTTTTTCTTGGGAAAAATCAGGCAGAACTTTAGCAAGAATATAGACTTCATCCGCATTAAGATCGTCAATAGATCGTCCATCGAAAAACTTCGCGCTATCCAAATTCAGCTTTTTGAGTTCCTTTTGCAATCGAGTGGCAAGACTTTCCCGTTGATAACGAGTTGGAGTGCGCCGCCAAGTTCTATAAAGCCACAAACTACTAGATACTATTATAAAAACCGGGAAAAGACTAGGCAGAGGTGATGGTAACATGTTAACATAACCACGCGCTGAAAAAATAAAGAAAAAATTGAAAATGAAAAACGTACACAACGTAAACATGTGATGTCGAATAACTCGGGAGTCAGTATGTTTGTGATGGCGCTTATGATAGGCTTTATAAAGATCTTCTAAGGCACAACCAATACCTATAGCACCAAAGATAAATAGACCAATAGTGACGGGTACTGCTAGTAATTTAGGAAAATCTATAGGCTGACCTAATAAATAATACCCAGGTCTGAGTATATCTGCTAGTTGACTTTCTTCGTGAGACCAGACTCCTGATATAAGATAATCCCAGTTTCCAGCATAAAGATAGTAATAAACAAAATACCCAACTGTAAGGCCAATATAGCCATAGTAGAGCCATTGCTGCTTATAGCTGTCCATCTCATCCCAATAGGCAGATTCAGCATCTATATCAATACACTTGGTTGTACACGCAACACAAGCACTCAATTCTTTACCCTCTTGAGTTACTGTACGACACATAGATTGGGTAACGGGTTTGCGATCGCCTTTGTGAGCCGTACTGTTGAATATTCCTCTTGGCTGTCCATAAATCTTTTGTACGGGAGCCATTGGGCAAATATACTGACACCAACTCTTACCTCCATAGAGAAAACCAACCGTTAGTGCTGCGATAATGGTAAAGGTTAGAAACAAGCCTAATGCCAAACGATTAGAGTTGACAAACACAATACGGGCACAGACTCCTACATATAAAAGACCAAATTGTAGGCAAAGATGATTCTGAGCTAGCCATGAATTTCTGGGAACTTTAACCAATTCCTTGCGCACTTTCCCTGTTCCACTGACGCGCTTGCGTTTACGTTCCCATCCTAATGCACGAGGAATTTGCGAAATAAAGGATAGAGGACAAATTCGGCGCCAAAATTCGTGTCCGAACACAAATAAAATCAGGACACCACAGGGCACTATCAGACCCCAAAAAAGAGGCGCTCCCATCGCATAGGGTATCTCTTTAATACATTCTCCTTGTAGCAGGACGCACTTTTCTGGATTGATTTTGAACGGACTTAATGGATTGGAAGGTTCTGTTAGCTTACTGGATATTGGATCGTAGAATAGTGAAAAAATTAGTACACACCAACCCAAGGCAACTGCCATTCGTACTCGATGAATCTTGATTTCAGAAATATTACTTATCATCGCTAATTTTTTTTCTCGATATATTTTTTTTTGAGTTTTAGCAGTTAACTCAAGAGTACAAAGTTCTTCTAAAAATATTACTTACAGCAGTTTCGGAGTTAGTGAGGTACAAAGTTTTATTACCTTAGTAATATGGAAGAGAGATTAGTCTTCAAGTATACCTGACTCTCCTAAAAGGTGCTGTAATCTCAAGGCTGAAAGTATTACTGGAAAAGGCTTGCAGCAAATACACTTTCTACAAAATAATTTGTAACCTTGAGAGCGCTGAAAGCTTTAGCTAGCAATAGTTTTTTCCAGAAGTTTGTACTGTCTAGCACTTAACTATATTTTTATTGATACTACTAAAGTGGGATGTAAGTTGTATCCAAATTATCTAAGATCGATATTTGGTAGTCCTAAAGATGTAACAATCTTTGTTCGTACATCCCTTCAATATGTCAGAAGGTAGATCAGAAAAATCATTACTTGTTTACTACTATCCAATATTTATATTGGCTGGAATCTGAAAAGTACAAAGTTAAAAATCAGGACTTACGCATGCATACCAAATCATACACCATTTGTAGGGGAGAATGGCATTCGCCCCTACTATATATGTATGGTATATATGGTGGTTCTGCGTAAGTCCTGAAAATATTACTTACAGCAATTTCAGAGTTAGTGAGGTACAAAGTTTTATTACCTTAGTAATATGGAAGAGAGATTAGTCTTCAAGTATACCTAACTATCCTAAAAGGTACTGTAATTTCAAGGCTGAAAGTATTACTGGAAAAGGCTGGCAGCAAATACACTTTCTACAAAATAATTTGTAACCTTGAGACCGCTGAAAGCTTTAGCTAGAAATAGTTTTTCCCAGAAGTTTGTACTATCTAGCACTTAACTATATTTTTATTGATACTACTAAAGTGGGATGTAAATTGTATCCAAATTATCTAAGATCGATATTTAGTAGTCCTAAAGATATAACGATCTTTATTTGGTACATCCCTTCAATATGTCAGAAAGTAGATGAGAAAAATCATTACTTGCAGGACTTACGCATTAAGTAGGAAAAACTAGGATTTGAAATTGCTTTCCTGTTGGTCGCAATGACGAAAATACCTTGTATAGCAATGAGCGCTGGTATATTTACAAATTGCAGTAGGGGCCAAAGCAGCTCAAAGTCTTATATTCTCGGCAATTTATTCCCTAATAGTGCCTGTAGCAATAGTGCCTGTTGCCGGAGCACAGCGCTATACTGCGTCAGTCCTATAAATAATAGATTTTTCGCTAACGGCAAATAGAACAAAAAAAAGCTCTAACCAATACAGAGCAACGATTACAAGTATTTTAAATGGAACCTAACTGTTTTTATTGGTACTACAAAACTAGCATGGAAGTTGTATCCAAATTATCTAAGCTCAATATTTAATTAGCTGAAATTGATATCAGTCCTACCTTACAGACACTAAATAGGGTTTGCTGAAAAAATGGGTTGCTGGGGATAGGACAAGGGGACGCGGGGACGGGGAAATGGGGGGAACAGGCAACGGTTTCGACCATTTTATTCACATAAAATCTCAGTATTTTGAGGCCAATAAGAGCCAATAATACCATTTCTCAAAAAGAATGCTACAAAAAGGTGTCTCTTCAACAGAGATGCTTAAAAATAGCCGTTCCAATTCATTTTAGACAGTTATCTCTATCATTTTCCCCTTTTTTAAAAAATTTATTCCTTGTCTTCTAGATAACTAAAGCCTTCTTTCTTACTTCTACCATTTGTAACAAATTTCAAAATGGTATAGCGCTACGCGCTAGGGAATAGGGAATAGGGAATAGGGAATAGTGAACTGTTAAAGGGTTCCAGGATTTAGAAATGTCCTAACCTTAATGCGTAGTGCTATATAAATAATAGATTTTTTGCGGTAAATAGAGGAAAAAATTGCTCTAACCTAGACAGAGCAATAATTTAAAGTATTTTTAGTTGCTAATAGCTATGCTTCATCCTTATAGAACAAAGTTTTTGGGAATTTTTTAAGTTATAAAGCGACAAGTCTCACATTAACCAGAATTATTGCAACGAGAAATTAATTCCATCACTTCCGAACGAGTCAACTTTTCTTGCCCCATTGTTAAAATATCTAGAGTCGCATGAGCAAGGGTGAGAGGAATTTGACAAAAATTTCGTGCTGGTCCTGAAGGAAGCGAGTTAGTATAAGAATCAGCTAATAACAGATTACGTTGAGCATAAGCTTGCATATCTTTTGCAGTCCAACCATAAGGAAAAAAATCTACACCCCTATCTAAATCTTCTGAATGGTTACGGAGAATATTTACTGCCTGTAGACCACGCCCAAATCCAATTGCCTGAGTACGATTAGTATTAGTATTATCATACCAATTCCATAAATCGGAAAGTAATAAGCCTACTGCACCTGCCACACTAAAAGTATAACGATCTAAATCTGATTCAGTGTGGATAGTCCAATTATTTTCAGCCCAATAAGCCATCCGGTCTGCCATTGCTGCTGTTACATCCCAAATCCTAGGTGCTATAGTATCTGAAGCGAGTATAGCCCATTCTCCTACTCTTTTTGTTACTTCTGGTAGGTGACTAATATTCACGTCTAACTTCTCTGAAAAGTTAAGGAAACTGGAGTAGTCAACTGCTTCCTGTAAAACAAGACTAATCTTTCGTAACAATTTTGCCTTTGTGAAGTTATCTAAATCTGGATGATCCTCAATTTCATCAATGGCACGCATACAAAGATAAGCCGATGCCACAGCCTCTTTTAAGCCAGATGGTAGTTGACTAATAGGGATATAAAAAGTTCGGCTAGTTTCTTTTAGTATCTCTAAGGCATCTTTATCTTTGGATATATTCATCTATTAAACTCCTCACGGCCATTTTTAGTTTAGGGTATCAGTTTTCACCGGGCGTGAAGTACATCAACGATCTCCCTAAATCTCCCTTAAAAAGGGGGACTTCCGGTTCCACCCTTTTTCAAGGGGGGTTAGGGGGGATCTGCAGCAGTGTACCTCACGCTTACTGGGAAATGCTATATCAGTTTTCATGCTCCACTCTGAATTATTGGGGCATTCTGAAAATTTCATAAGCATAAACTGCCAGTTTACTATAACTCTATTGACAATCCCTGAACTTACAATTTTCAAGTTTTATCCTAAGATTGAAAATTTTAATGAAAACTGATATAAACCCAAGTAGGGGCGAATGGCCATTCGCCCCTACTTAATATGTAAAAATACTCACTTTATTTACTAATCATTTGTTCTAGCACTGGCAGTCCAAAAGCAATAATAACACTCACAACTAAACCTGCAAATGCTTTTAAAACATCACTGAAAATCATTTTACCAGTTTCTTTCATTTCACGATTTTGGAAATTGTGGGTTATTGCTACTTCTCTACCAGCTAAAAGACCGATAAATACCCAAGTTGTACTCATCGGTATCTTGCTCCATTCTTTAAACAATAACAAAATTAATCCGTAAATAAAATCTACAATTGTTGCCGAACGAATATCTTGAGTATTAGTTTTACTGGTAACTATATGTTGAATTTCACCACCATTTATGTAGAAAATAAATGCGTGTAACATTAACATTACAAAGATTGAAAAAAATAGCATTGAAGCATCAAGATTTCGTGGCAGATATACAAAAATATTTGCCAAGTCTTGAATTAACCATTGACTCCACAAAAATGCTGTTGACATCCACTGCAAAGTTACCCATTGAATAGGTGGTTCTTTGTAGGGTGTATTGATAAATTTATTTTCTAAAGATTTTGTGGCAAACTTATAAACAACTATAGCTGTAATAAAAGCGACAGCATATCCAGATACTGATTTTATCAGCATACCTGTGATATTTTCAGGAGCAAAAACTGTGAGAATTAGAAAAGTTGTACTAACAGGAATTCCTAAATTTGTTAAAAACAGAAGTACAAGAGGGGGAACTATATAAACCCAACTAAAATTTTCAGGAAAAGGAAATTTTTCTAGGCGACCATAAGCTACATCTCCACAATTTGTACTCCAGCTATAGATAAAAACTACCAGTAAAATTGAGGAAGCAAACAGCCATAATACCCACCAAGGACGCTCTTGATTAGAACTTAAAAAAGTGCCTAGGGTTTGGATTGCATCGTTAGCTACAATCGAATATGATGCTAGCAAAAACCCGACAAACATAAATACATATTGACTGTTCATATATTAATATATTGAAAATATAGCAATCCTATTTTATTTGTGTCACAAATATTGCCATGTTTCTGGAAATAGGGAATAGGCAAAGGTAAATAGGTAAGAGTTTTGGAGTTTATTTCTAGTTTTTGAATTGTTACAACCTATTTAGGATTGCTATATAGCAAATTCCTAAAGGGTAGGCTAAGAAATATTTATAACTATATTAAACTAAGCCTACTCCTCGGCATGAGACTTATTCTATTATTTTCATTTTTGAAATTATCCATTCTTTACGAGTTTTACCACAGGGTTCACTACTTTGACAATCGTTAATATTGACTTCTTGATAAGTTAATTTAACTTTTTTATTTAAGTAATAATCCTGGTCTGCACAAATTTCAAAGCTAGCTCCGGCATAATGTTCTTTACCATTTTCATCTATCAAAGTTGCATAGCACATTAAGTCCCCAGTCACTAATTCTTGTACAATTCCCACTTTCAAAGAAGTGTCTTGAGCCATTGCATTTATTGAAATGTTAGATAGAGAAATGGCAGTTATAGAAAGAACTGTTGTAATTTTTTTGAGCATAACATTTTAGGAATATAAATATTACTAATAATAGCACCAAAAAAGTACGAATAGCCTATAAAAAAACTGATAAAAATAAAATTATTTGACAGATAAAATAATCAAGTTAATCTCTGGTAAACTAAAAAAATAAACTAGATCCAGAGGGATTATTTTCAAATGACAGAACCATTAAATGTACTGGGTGAAAAACTAGAAATTTGCTGCACTTCTCCTATGACTGGATTTTATCGAGATGGATATTGTCAAACTGGAGCATCTGATTTTGGTTCCCATGTTGTTTGTGCAGAACTAACAGCAGATTTTTTAGAATTTACTAAACGTCGTGGTAATGATTTAAGTACACCTAGACTAGAATATTCATTTCCTGGTTTAAAAGCTGGCGATCGCTGGTGTTTATGTGTATCGCGTTGGAAAGAAGCGCTTGACTCTGGAGTTGCGCCACCAGTTGTTTTGTCAGCAACTCATCAAAAAGCATTGGAGGTTGTACCTCTAGAGGTTTTGCAGGAACATTCTCTTTTGAATAATTAATTGTTAATTGTTAATTATTAATTATTACCTCTTCTGATAAAGAAGAGGATTTTCTAAAAGGAATTTTTTGATTTTTTAGTGATGAATGGAGCGGCTTTATACCTTAATTTTTCAGTAATAAATTAAATGTGATTAATATAATCTAAAATTATTAATTATTTTGCTTCTTATCGGCGAGCTATGCTATTAGTAAAAACTAATTTTTGCTCGTAGTTGCGCTTCAGCGCTAGACATATATTTGGCGCTAAAGTGCAATCTAAAATTATTAATTATTTTGCTTCTTATCGGCGAGCTATGCTATTAGTAAAAAAGTAATTTTTGCTCGTAGTTGCCCTTCAGAGCTAGACATATATTTGGCGCTAAAGTGCAACTACAAACAAAGACTTTTTTATAACTAATTGTTGGCAGATACTTTTCTATTTCCTAGGAAAGATACTCAGGACTTAAGAATGTCGATCAAATATTTTATCTAATCGGTTGAATATCTTTTTCTTCACTAATTTTTTGAGGTTCTTGGTTAAGAGAATTATTACCAAATAGTTGAGGAATAATTAAACCTGAATTAGCCTTATATTCTGCAAATTTTGGGTAACGAGATAGAGATTTATCTTTTTTAAACATATTGGGAACAAATACTAAGGCAACAAATGCTCCTAGAATTAAAAAAGGTAGCCAATGTTGGGCTAACATTGCAAAAGCAAGATATATCAATACTTCTCCTAAATAGTTTGTATTTCGGCAACGAGCAAAGAATCCTTCTGTGATTAATCCTGGTTTATATTTGAGAGTATAATATTTTTGGGCATCGCTAGTGTAGTGTAAAAAAATGCCAAAAATATTTATAGAAATAGCAGCAGCTACTAACGGTATTGGAGGTTCAGTTCCACTGCTAATTAAAATGTAGGGAGCTACCCAATATAAAGATATTGAGCCAAAAGTAATAATTCCTAACCATATAGGAATTTCTTGTTCCCATTGTTTATCTGGATAGATCCTGTCTTTTAGTAGCCATAAAATTCCATAGGTACCATGTAGAGCTAAATAAACCCAAGGACCTAAAGTAAAGTTTTGGTAGACTACCATTAGTGCCAATATGAATATGAAAGTGGTTAATTTATGGAAATTAATTGGATATTTTATTTTCATAATGAGCGATCGTTATACTCTAAAGAAACTTTGCTTCTATTATAAAGGTTAGGATGAAAAACGCAACAAGTAGGGTTGGTTTTTAGGACTAAATTGCTAATTTTTGAAAGTTTTTGGCTAAATCTGCTCCTATACTTAGATGATATTGATTAATAATAAAATCAAGGAATTCTCAGCCCTGTTCATTTTTCCCTCATTCCAAATGAATTTATCCAGCAATCAGAGCAGCAATAACAAAAACAAATAAAATTACTAAAATTGCAATAATTGCAATACTCGAAATCAACAATAAAGAGATAGTCGCCCACATTCTCTGATGTTTTTTAAATTCAGAAATACTTTTCCATTGCCGACTTTTCCAAGCCCACTCATTTCCTTTAAAACCCAGAACTATTCCTGTCAGTAACCATCCCATACCAAAGGTTATCAAACTTAAATCTATCCAAGCAATTAATCCTACCCAAACATGATTAGTTAGACACCAAAAACCAGGTAATAAAAATCCTCCCCAACTCCAATCAAGAATTTCTTCTGGCACCTCATTAGAACTATGAATAATATTCCCTGATTCTGGAATAGTAACTAAGGCTGTTTTTGTTTCTAATTCTTGATTTTTTGACTCAGTTATACTTATTTTAGTTGGTGCAATAATTTCTGGAGTTGGAGGTTGTAATTGTTCTAATATTTCTTCTGCCGACTGGAAGCGATCGCCAGGAATAGAAGCCAACATTCTATTTAAAATTCCTTCAAACTTCGGACTTAATTTTAATTCCTGGCTCCATTGCCACTGTATTGTTTTCGGATTAATTAATTCCGATGGAAATTTACCAGTCATTAATACTAAACAAGTCACTGCTAAAGCATATAAATCACTATGAGGCGCAACAATTCCTAAGCGCATTTGTTCATCAGGAGCATAACCAAATTTACCTAATTTAGTACCAACAGAAACAACATTTTTTGAACCATCTGCTTTGTGGGAAACTTCAGCAGCAATTTGTTTTACTCCACCCAAATCGATTAAAACTGGCAACCCATCATCCGCGCGAGAAATAATATTATCAGGAGCAATATCTCGATGAATAATTCCTTGACTATGTAGATAACTTAAAACTGGTAAAATTTGACGTATAAAGTCAGTTATTTCAACTTCGGTAAAAAAATTACCTTGTTTTCGACGTTGATTTAGTAAAGATTCTAATGTTTGCCCTTCAATATAATCTTGCACCAAAAATAAACATTTATTTTCGCGAATAAATTCCCAGAAACGGGGAATTTGAGGATGATTAATTCGATGCAATGTCATTGCTTCCCGTTGGAAAAGTTCTTCAGCTTTTTGAATAAATTCTGTACCTTTATTTCCGGGAGTTAATTGTTTTAAAACTACTGCTTGATTAAATCTACCTGTGTCTTCTGCTAAGTAAGTTTTGCCAAATCCACCTTGACCTATTTGGCGAATAATTATGTAGCGATTTCTTAATTTACTTCCTGGTTTTAATTCTGTAAATTCTGCTTTAGAGGGTTTTATTTCCTCTAGAGAAGCACCACAATTCGAGCAAAAACGGGAGCCAATAGTATTTTTATTTCCGCAGTTTGTACAAGTAATCATATTAGAAAATAGGGAACAGGGAACAGAGAACAGGGAACAGGACGGAGTAATTGATAATTTATAAATAATAATTGATTTTATTTTTCATTTTTGAAGAAGTCAATTTGTTAAATTAAAGGTAAACATTCAGCCGTCAACTATAAGCTATTGCTTTTGGTTTTATAGCTAAGAAAGAATTAGGTCTTAACAACTACTGATGATGAATCTCAGACTAGGAAATGTTTTTCAAACTATTCCCAGTTCCCTGCTATAAAATTTTACTACAAAAGCATATTTTCTTGACCTTAAAGTCTATGTTCATTCACACTTAGTCCTTAAAGGTAGGGTCTTATTGCTAAGACCTGATAGTTAATAGCTGTTTTCCTTCGCAAGATGAATGTGGAGCATTCCGGCACAGAAATGCTGACGATATTTTTTCCTTCAATATTTGCCCATCCTAGATAACTAAAAGCTTTTTCATAATTAATGAGGGAGACAAGTTAATGTGGTTTGACAGTAACTTATCTTCCTCAATCTTTCAATTTTTATTTCTTTTTCAAAGACAAAAACTTAAACTGAATTATGACTTATTTAGGCTCTTGTTTTAATGCTTGTTCTAACATTTGTGACCGGATTAAAGTACGTTGTTGGTAGAGTGAATATAGTAATAATTCTTGTTGTTTAATTTTTTCTTCTGTCTGTTGATAAAGTAACTGCCAATCACGTTCTACTGACATAGTAAATCCTCCTTTTTTGGTGATAAAACTACAAATAAATTAAAATCCAAATCAAATCAACCAATAGTTTTGATTTCAGATAGCTTGAAGCTATAACTAAGAAAGAATTGACTCTTGAAAATTACTGATGATGAATCTCAGACTAGGAATTGTTTTTCTAACTGGGAACACTTAACTGTTCCCTATTCCCTCCTATATATAAAATGTGAATTTAAGCTTCAATTAAAACTCGCAAATCTCCCTGTTGCTTGACAACTTTACAAGTAATTGTGTCGCAAATTCTTTCTAAGTTCAAATCGACTAAATTATTACCTATTTTGAGATTTTGCACCGATAAATGATTGATGAATTTTGGTAAAGTAGGATTCTCGATCGCTAAACAGTTATTAGCAGCATCGGGAATTAAATTAACCATCATTTGCAATAATTGGAAAATTGCACCTGTTGCCCATGCTTGAGGAAAACACGCTACTGGATATTTAACCGGAATTCTGTTTGCCTCCCGTGGGAAACCACAAAATAATTCCGGAGGACGATAATTAGGTTGTAGTTTCGTCATGTCCATCAAACCTTCGGCAATGGCAAACGCTTGTTCTATTTTTCCCATACTCCGCAAACCAACAGCAGTTAAAGCACTGTCGTGAGGCCAAACTGAACCCAGGTGATACCCCATAGGATTGTAAGCAGGAGATAAACTACTGAGAGTGCGAATACCCCATCCACTAAACATATCTTTTGCACCAAGGCGAGCGCTTACCGCTGTTGCTTTTTCTGGTGTAAAAATGCCTAACTGCAAACAATGTCCGGGATTAGAAGTAACGCTATCGATAGCATTACCATTTTCATCTAATGCTAAAGCACAATAATTTTCTGACTCTACCCAAAAATCACGATTGAATCTTTCTTTGAGTTCAGTTGCCTCTAACTGCCATTTTTTCGACAACTCAGCATATCCGAAAATTTCAGCGAGTTCGCTCATTCCTAATTTGGCAGCATAAACATAACCTTGCACTTCACAGAGAGTAATAGTTCCCTCGACTAATTCCCCTTTGCTATTAACAATGCAGTCGCCAGAATCTTTCCAACCCTGATTTTGAATACCACCAGGCGATCGCCTCAAATAACTGAGATATCCTGTTGCTTCACATTGAGTATCGATCCAATTCATGGCAGCGATGGCATTCTCCCATAAGCTTTCTATGGTTTCTCGATCTTCCGTCCATTTGTAATAGTCGCGATAAAGCATCAACCATAGGGGAGTCGCATCCACAGTGCCATAATAGGGAGTATGGGGGATTTCCTGACAACGAGCTAATTCTCCCGTTCGCAATTCGTGTAAAATTTTGCCTGGAGATTCATCATGCCATTCGCTATCATTAATTCCTTGATGTTGAGCAAGAGTGAGTAAAGTATCGCGAGCAATATTGGGATCGAGCATTAATGTTTGCCCGGCAGCGATCAGTGAGTCTCGCCCAAATAAGGTAGAAAACCAAGGTATTCCAGCAACTAAAATTTTACCTTTGCCGAAAGATTGGAGTAGTAAATAAATATCATTTTCTGCTTGTTCGATAACTTGATTTATCGAAGTTGAGTCGGTTCTAATTTTGGTTATTTGTTGATACCAACTATCCTGTTTTGCTTGGGTAGATTTAACTGCTTCCTCTAGAGAATCAGGCAAAACAACAATAGAATTTTCCTGATTATTAGTCGATGTTTGGAGACAGTAACCTAGACGAACACTTGCCTGACTATCTATTTTTAGATGCCAAATTACTGTATTACCATCAACTCTATCTGGTGTTCGATATTTGAAATTTATTAGAGATTCCATTAAAGAATCATCTAATCCTTGATAAGCAAAATTTAGGCGATTATTTTCACAGAATGGATCTGCTAAATTTTGCCCTCTCTGGGAACGACTGCTAAAGTTTCTAACCTCAAATAAATCTTTAAAATCGACCTGAAAACTGAGACTTATTTGAAACTCCACTGCATGGGTATTATAGTTACGAATTTCGATTTCTTCAAATAAACCTCCTTGCAAGACAATATTACGTTTTATGCCGATACTTTCCGGTTTTAGTAAATTATTAATCTCAGGATTTGTGCAGTCAACAATAATAGAATATCCGGTATTAGCAGAACTACTTAAAAGTACAGGAGATTTTCCTTCAATTTGTAATTCTGAACGACTGAGAAATCTAGTATCACGACAGAATAAACCTGTAACTGTCCGTTTTTGACTATCAGCATTGGCGACTGTATTACCAAGTTTATCCGTAATTAAAAATAAGTCATTATCTTTAATAACTAAAGTTTGCTGACGTTGAAAATCTATAGCGTAAGGCCATTCTGTTTTATTTGACTCTGGAGCAGTCAAAAAACTCTTTCCATATAATTCATAAATTTGTTGTGTCATTTCTATAGATAATCTCGTTAAATTTAAACTAATTATAGAGGTAAGCATTTAGCTATCAGCTATTATTTTTGTGTTGATAAAAGCTGATAGCTAGCTTTGTTGTAGTTGGGTTTCGTTCCTCAACCCAACCTACAGTGATTTAACCATTTTAGCTGTTTTTCCCCCAGTAATTGTCTTGAATTTTGAATTGATAATTTTGAATTTTGAATTGTTATGACCATTTGTTGTAGCAAAACGCTTTTCTAAAAGTTGGCGGTAAACTTCTTCATAGCCATCTACCATCTTTGCAACACCAAAATTATCTAAAACGTGCTGGCGACAAGTATTTCTATCTAATTGATGAACTCGCTCAACTGCAGCTATCATTTCATCAAGATTGTGACATAAAAAGCCTGTTTTTCCATCAGCAATAACCTCTAGTGCAGCACCTAGTTCGCGGTTGCCGAAAATGGCGATCGCTGACATGAATGTGTAGCAAATTTTGCGGAGCGTCAAAAGCGCACCACTAAGAGGCGTTTATTCTGAGCCAAAGTGCAGGGGTTAAACCCTTAAATTGTTAGACAATAGCTGTTTGCCTAACATTCCTAAAAATAAGAAATGCTGAAATTTCTATAGTAAATGTGTTTAATTCTTTCACAAAAGAAAGCTGATTGCTGACTGCTAATAGCTGAATGCTTACCTTAGCTAGAGGTACTGATAACTGATAACTGATAACTGATAACTGAAATGACTTCTTGCCACTCTCTTGACTGAGACTGACGGAATAATTTCATCGTTGGATACCAAGGAGTATTTTCTCCTTTTTGTAACCAACGCCAGTCGGGATTAAAACATAATAAAGTCCATACATTTTTACCTAATGCTCCTGCTAAATGTGCGACGGAAGTATCAACAGTAATTACTAAATCTAGTTGCTCTATTACTCCTGCTGTATCGGCATAATTGTTTAATTGAGAACTCAAATCTTCTATCTGAATATTGCTCGGAAGTTTAGTTAATTCTTGGCTACGTTCTCCTTTTTGCAGACTGTAAAATTTGACTCCTGGTACTTGCAAAATAGGTAAAAAGTCTGTGAGTTTACAGGAACGATTAGAATCATTTTTATGAGTAGGACTACCACCCCAAACAATGCCTACTTTATATTCAGTATCGGTAAGATTTATATGATCGCTATTTGTGGATTGGAGATAGGGAATATCGGCAGGAATTGTTTCTAAAGTTGTGCTGAAAATATAGGGCAAACTCATTAAGGGTACATAGATATCAAATTCTGATAATTGTAGTTCTCCTGGTGGCATTAATTTATCAATTCCTGGCACATTTTTAAATAGAGGAATTAACTCTGGCGGACATACTAATATAATTTTTTGACAACGTTTCGCTGCCCAAGGAATATAACGGATAAATTGAATAGCATCTCCTGCTCCTTGCTCCGTATGAACTAATAAAATTTTATTGCTAATATCTTCCCCTTTCCATCGAGGATGAGGGCATTGAAAAGGAGTAAATTCTGCTGTTTGCCAGCGCCATTCACATTCTGCAAATCCCCTTTTTAAGTCTCCATTTTTCAATAATGTCATGCCTAAATTAAAATGTGCTTTGGCAAAACTACCGTTGAGATTAATTGCCTTTTCATAATGTTTAATTGCTGCTTCTAATTCACCTTTTTGACTATAAGCATAAGCAAGACTATTATGAGCATCGGCATTATCTGGTTCTGCATTAATTACCTCTTGTAAAAGATTAATTGCTGCTTCATATTGTCGATCGTCTCCTAAAGCTACTCCCAAATTATATTTAGCTCTAGTAAAATCTGGTTGTAACTTCAGACATTCTTGATATGTAGCGATCGCTTCTACTAATTTACCTTCTTGATATAGTTGATTTCCTTTAACTAAATGAGTCTCTGCCATAGCTATTTCTGAAGTTGGTTTGACTGTTTCTGCTAAAGCTTCATCGGGTAAAACATAGGAACTTGCCAATAAGTTTTCATTCCATTCAATAATTTCCGGGAAGCGAATATTTGGCAAAACTGCCACAGAAAATATTTCCTGAACTCCAGCTTCAAACCTTAAAAAAGCGACAGTTTCTCCAGTTAAAATATTTACTACCCAAACCCCACAAATCCTTTCTTGAAGTTGAGTAATAGGCATCCCACTAAAAACAGCAGTTTCTCGAACTTGAGACAAACCAATAAATGCTAAATTTCCCCAAAAATCTATACCACGAGTAAATCCTGGTAACTTAGCAATTGTCTCTAATTTTCTCTGGTTTAAATCGACTTTTGCCAAGCTACCATTTCCTGATTCTAATAACCATAATTGTTCCTGATACCATCTAGGAGAATGGGGCATGGATAAACCCCGCATTAAAATTTCATTTGTTTCTATATCCATTAATATTCCACCATTTGCTTTATTCTTTCTCCAATCAGCATTAGTATCAGTTTCTCCTAAAGCTGTGACATATTTTGGCCGATCATTTTTTAAACAGAGTCCGTTCAAATGACAACGGTCTGTTAAGTCATATCCAGTGATAAAAGGAGGTCGCCATCTAGGCACGAAACTATTAGGATGACCGAGAGTACAAAGGCAAGAAAAACGAGTATTAATAAACCATAATTCATCTTTCGCCCAAGCCATTTCGTGAATATCAATATCTCCAGTTATATGAATATTTCTGGGTAAATAACAAGCGTCATGTTTGCCTTGCGGTTCTATTTTTTCTGCTACTGCTGGAACATTGCGAAAATCCCAAATTTGATAAGCAGTTCCCAGGGCAATTTTTTCGTGAGTTGCTGCTAATCCCATAGGTTTATTAAAGGTGCGAAAATGAGTATTAATTACCCCATTATCGGGACGCAATACGATTAATTTACCTGCTTGATAGGTGGAGACGACTAAAGAGATGCCTAACTGGTCTAAAATTTGGGGAAAGTTGTTTGTATGTACGCTTCTTAATAAATAATTGTCGGAATTAACAGGAGCATCAGTTTGATTATTCATGGTCATTTCAGTTGTCAGTTGTTAAAATAGGCATAAATGTATTAAACAAGAAAAAGGGCTAATAATCCGGAATAAGAGTGAAAATTTCGACATTTTATTTTATCCCAACTAGAATGTAATTCAAATTAAGTACCTTAAGACTATTCTTAAAGCTATGCCAAAACGTGTAAGTAAAATGCCAAAACATATCGTTTCTGAGTTATCTCTACAACAAGAAATATTGCTTCCAAAATACATAGAAAAGTGGCAAGCAATAGCAACACTAACCCAAGCTATTGATAGAGAAAAAGTTGAAGCAGTAATTAGGAATGCTTACAGAGCAAGTGACTTTCCTGAACCTAAAATTATTTTTTTTTCCAACCCTTTTGCAGCAACTAAAGAAATTTTAGGGACTAGAAACTTCCAGACATACTTAGGAAAAAACATTTTTAATAAATTTCACAAGAGGGTTTGGAGTCATTTGGATCATTTAATAAAGAGACAAATTGACATCTATCTCTTTTGCGAATTAATGAACAAAATTGACTATCCAGAGTATCCCCATCACTTCGATAGAGATAATAATCCAAAAACTTTTCACTTTCCTAGAGGTATTCAAAATTGTGTAAAAACTCAAATAATTAAAGATTTAGATAGAGTTGATAGCAACTATTTAGAACTGAAATATTCAGAGATTTCAAAATTATTGGATGCTCTAATTATACCTACAAATTGGTCTATTTCGGGTTGTATGTTCGACTTTTGCATATCGGTTCTCGGTTTAAATCACGATCAGAAAAAATGGGAAGTGATTCAAGAATTAATGCAAGACTGTGGTTTCATCTTCCTATTTGAAAATGTCTGTATTGCTTGCGATCGACCTTATAAATTGTCATTCGATCGACAAAATTTGCTTCATGCTGAGGGTAAATATGCTCTGGAATTTGTTGATGGGTATGGAGTTTATGCTTATCATGGAAGAGAGCGCCCCGAAGGAAGACGTTGTAAAAATGATGAATATATTGAACCTGGTACGAGAGTCAAGCTGCCTCACCCTCTAGGACGTGCAGAATATGGGATTGTCGTACACTGCTGGTATAGTAAAGAAATTTCGGATTTTGATTGCTATATCGCATTTTTTGGCGAATCATTTCCAGATCGAGAAACTGATTGCAGGCCCTCTCTCTTCCGTTTTGCTGCTGTTTCGTTAGAAATTTTAGATTGAACAGGACTGACGCAAAACCGTTATACCAAGGTTTTGTGTAAGTCCTGTTATCTTCGATCCCGTAGATATTCTGCATGCAAAGTCTCTAGGGAGCTTCATTCAATGTATAAATCAAGAAGACTACAGTAATTCTTCTACAGTTTCAAGGATATCATCCATCTTATCTTCTAAGCTATCGCGAATTTCAAAGGGAGTACCATCAGCATATCTCCCTGTGCTAGACTGATGCAAACCGTGATCTGCTTCAATAGACTTACGCCACCTCTCGGCATGGGTTCTCCACCACACTGTATTAACAAGTTCGGGTGCTGTCAACCAGAGGTTCCAAGTCAGTACATTGCCTTCCTCCAGCATATTGCCAGAACCAAGATTGAAAATATCTATGACTTTTTGGTTAAACCTATCAACAATGGGATGATTGTTTGAAAGAACTTTGCCAATTTGCACATTTATATTCGCAACTGTCCATGCTTTTTTTGGGTGTCTAGCAAATCTGGGAGCTTCAAATCGTTCACTTTCCCCATTCCGAATTGTAAATATAGGCTGATCAGGGTCGCCTACCTTATGAGTAGAAACCTGAATAGCGTTTTCTTTGTCTGAGGGAAAAGGGAGAGATGCATTTTCAAAGAGTTCCCATGCTTGCTGAACAAAGAACTTCTGCTTAGAACTTGGACTAAACCAAATTTTACCTTCAACGGTCATATCCGCTGCTATATCCTTACTTGTCTCGTCAACCCAACCTCTCTGTCCAGTCACGGTAACTTCTACATTCAGGCAACCGAATTTACTAGCACAAACACCTTGCTGGGGACATATAATAGACCATATTCTTCCGGTATCGTCGTAACCAATACTGGAAATGTTGTGAGCAAATCTCTGAAAACACCTAGAACTGGGATCTTCTTGATCGACTAACCAACTGAATTCAGGCCAATATACACGCTGCTGGCGTTTGATTCTGTTAATGTTGGCCATGTTATCCAACATTGGTAGTGAACTTAACTTTGGATCTGGATAGGCAAAGGCTGGATTTGATTGAGCAAAACCGCCTATCCATCCTGGTGGCACATTAGACATTGTTAAATTTTGTTTGATTTACATATCAGATTATACATAATTAAAGTTTTCTTCAAAAAATAAATTTCATAAAAATCGATAATCCTTATTATATGTTTACATAACTTAAAATTAGCTTCCAATGTAGCTTATACATTTTTCGGCATAGTTGAGTTGAGAAATTTGGTTGAACAATACAAACAATAAAATCTTTAGTAGAGGGAGAGCGATCGCTACTTCCTCCTCACTCCTTATTCTTGACTCTTGATAACTAATAGACATCTGGTGAAAATTAAAAATCAAATCAATTCTCATCCAGAAATTATCTATTCTTTCTTCCTGTTCCCTGTTCCCTATTCCCTTTTTTCCGGAGATGTCTAATAACTAATAACTGATAACTGATAACTGATAACTGAAATAACCCACAATGTCCTAAAATCAATAAAGTTTATGATAAATTAAAGATATACAAGTGGCCAAGTCAACAGAATCTAATACACAACCTCTTTCTCGCACACCTCTATATGACTTAAGCACCGAGCTTAAGGCCAGAATGGTAGAATTTTCTGGGTGGGAAATGCCAGTACAATACACCGGCATTAGCACCGAACATGAGGCAGTACGCACAAAAGCAGGAATGTTCGATATTTCCCACATGGGCAAGTTTATCGCTCAAGGTCACGATCTCATTGAGAAAATCCAATATTTAGTACCTTCCGACTTGAGCAGTTTAGAACCTGGTAAGGCTCAATATACTGTCTTATTAAACTCCGAGGGAGGCATTATTGATGACTTCATTTTCTATCGTCAAAGTGATGACCCCCTCACCAAGGAAGCACGGGGTTTTATGATTGTTAATGCTGCCACTAAAGCTAATGATAAAGCATGGATATTAAATCATCTAGAAAATAGTGGTGTTAAATTCCAAGATATCTCTGAGGAAAAAGTGTTATTAGCTGTCCAAGGTCCGGAAGCGGAGTCTTATGTGCAGCGATTTGTCAAGGAAAATTTGGCATCAATTGGATTTTTTGAGCATTCAGATATTACTGTATTAGAGCAACCTGGTTTTATTGCCAGAACTGGTTACACTGGGGAAGATGGGTTTGAAATTATGGTCGCTCCCTCCGTGGGTGTGGAGTTATGGCAGAATTTGTTGAATGCTGGCGTTACTCCCTGCGGTTTGGGAGCAAGAGATACTCTACGTTTAGAAGCTGCCATGGCACTTTATGGTCAAGATATTGATACTGAGACTACTCCTCTAGAAGCGAGTTTAAGTTGGTTAGTTCATCTGGATAAAAAGGGAGAATTTATTGGTCGTCAGGTTTTGGAAACACAAAAGTCGGAAGGAGTCTCAAAACGTTTGGTAGGTTTGGAAATGCTCGATCGCTCTATTGCTCGTCATGGTTATCCTGTTTTGAGTGATGGTAAGGTAGTGGGGGAAGTTACCAGTGGAACCAAGTCTCCAACTTTAGGGAAAGCGATTGCTCTAGCTTATGTACCTAAAAAATTAGGGAAAGTCGGTCAGAAATTAGAAGTAGAAATTAGGGGAAAAAATTATGCAGCTATTGTTGTTAAGCGCCCCTTTTATAAAAGTCAAAAGTCAAAAGTTAAAAGTTAAAAGTTAAAAGTTAAAAGTAGTGGGAGCATCTTGCTCCCTAAATTTTTGGATAGTAATTCTGAGGTCTCCTCAGTCCAGTAGTGGACTGTTTCATCTTAAATGGTGCATTACTTTTTGATTGTATCTAAACAAGGAAGACAAGGAAGACAAGGAAGACAAGGGAGAAAATCTAATGCACAGTTTTAGGTGAAACAGTCCAGTAGGGTGTGTTAGGTGCAACCATGAAATTTTGTTATAATTCAAAACGTAAAATTGCGCCGCACGGCACCATCTCAAAAGTTAAAAGCTGGAAATGTTGAAAAATTACAACCTTCTTAACTTATAGCCGATTCGGCGATCGATGTGGTAAAATTAACGAGGTAAATATTTTTGCTTGTTCCCTATCTTCCCTACTCCCTACTCCCTAAAACTCAAAATGAAACATCAAGAATTACCAATTATTGGCTGGCGAGAATGGATAGCATTACCCGAAATTGGCATTAGTAGAATTAAAGCAAAAATTGATACTGGTGCTCGTTCTTCTGCTTTACACGCTTTTGATATTAATACTTTTGAAATTGATGGGAAACCGATGGTGAAATTTAAAGTTCATCCCCAACAAAAAGATACCAATCTCATAGTAACTGCTACAGCAGAATTAATAGATGAACGAAAAATTCGTAGTTCTAGCGGGGAAGCAGAATTACGTCCCGTTATTTTAACTGAAGCCAATTTAATGAACAAAAAATGGCAAATTGAGTTAACATTAACTAATCGAGAATTAATGGGATTTAGAATGTTACTGGGGCGACAAGCTGTGCGGAAGAATTTCTTAATTAATCCTGGTAAGTCCTATTTAGACAAAAACTTGAAAATTAGTCAATAATAAGGTAATTTTAGTTATCAGTTAATAGTACATCCTACTTTAGTAAGAGACTTGAAATACTGAATTTTCTTTTTATCCCCTTTATAGGAGAGACTTTAAACCTGATTTAATTGTCAAAAAAATGGAAGAAAACAACAAAATGAAAATCGCTATCTTATCTACTGAACCAACTCTTTATTCCACTAAAAAGTTAGTAGAAGCTGGAGAAAAACGGGGTCACGAAGTTCAGGTTATTGATTACCTGCGCTGTTACATGAATATTACTTCTATGAAGCCTCAAGTTATTTACAAAGGTGAACCTTTGGAAGGATTTGATGCTATTATTCCTCGTATAGGTGCTTCTAAAACATTTTATGGCACGGCTGTAGTTAGACAGTTTGAAATGATGGGAGTTTTTACTGCAAATCCTTCTCAAGCCATTTCTCGGTCTCGCGATAAATTACGTTGTTTACAATTATTAGCTAGGGAAGGAATAGGATTACCTGTGACTGGTTTTGCTCATTCAACTAAAGATATTGATGGTTTAATTAAAACTGTTGGTGGCGCTCCTTTGGTGATTAAATTATTAGAAGGAACTCAAGGAATAGGAGTAGTTTTAGCCGAAACTTATCAAGCTGCTAAGTCAGTTATTGAAGCTTTTCGTGGCTTGGATGCTAATATTTTAGTACAGGAATTTATTAAAGAAGCAGGTGGTGCAGACTTGCGATGTTTTGTAGTAGGAGATAGGGTAATAGCAGCTATGAAAAGACAGGGAGCTGAGGGTGAATTTCGCTCAAATTTGCATCGAGGTGGTACAGCAGAAAAAATTAAATTAAGTCCAGAAGAACGCTCAACTGCTACTCGTTCAGCTAAAGCAATGGGACTGAGAGTTGCTGGAGTAGATTTATTACGCTCTAATCATGGCCCAGTAGTGATGGAAGTCAATTCTTCCCCTGGTTTAGAAGGAATAGAAAATGCTACAGGAGTAGATGTTTCTGGTAAAATAATAGAGTTTTTAGAGAAGAATGCACAAAAAGGTCAAGTGCGCGATCGCATTGAAGGTTGAAGAAGTTAATTGATAATTAGGGCTTGCTGATTAAATATAAAAGTATTGACAAATAAAGGTTTTAGCTTTTTTTAGTCTTTAAAAAGCACAAGGTTTTCCTTCTAGGTAGCTCAAAAAGTGAGGATTTTGGGTAGATGCGAGGCAGAAAAATATAAGGCATAATTCTTTTTCCTGCCTTCTCTAAATTCCCCATTGCTCCTGTCTCCTGTCTCCTGTCTCCTGACTCCTACCCTTACTCATAAGACTTTTTCAGCAAGCCCTAATTAATAATGGATAATGCATAATTATTTTTGAGCATAATTATCAATTATTAGGAGAAGTTTTAAACCCGATAGATTAATTATCCATTGATAAGCAATCTCCTGCAACCTCTGAGATTGCTTCCTATCGTCGATAGGGACAACTAGCAATTTTAGATAATACCATTTTGATAAATGTTTGCGATGAATCTCTGTTACCTATTCCCTGTTACCTGTTCCCTATTCCCTGTTCCCTGTTCTCTATTCCCTATTCCCTATTCCCTATTCCCTATTCCCTATTCCCTGCTATACTAAAAAATGATAGAAATCGGTGGTTCAGTTATTCCGCCAGCAAAAAGACAACTCATAGAAATACCCATAGCACGTCTGCCTACTCAAACCTTAATTACTTTACCAGTTACTGTCATAAATGGTAGTTATCAAGGACCAAAACTTTGGTTAAGTGCTGCTATTCATGGTGATGAAGTTAATGGTGTAGAAATTATTCGTCAAGTATTACAAAAAATTTCTCCATCTTTCTTAAAAGGTACATTAATTGCCGTACCAATTGTAAATATATTTGGCTTTATACAACAATCTCGTTATTTACCCGATCGCCGTGACTTAAATCGTTCTTTTCCTGGTTCAAAAAGAGGTTCCCTCGGCAGTCGTTTAGCTCATTTATTTATGAAAGAAATTGTTAGCAAATCTACCCACGGTATTGACTTACATACCGCCTCAGACCATCGTAAAAATTTACCACAAATTCGGGCTAACCTTCACGATCCTCAAACTTATGAATGTGCAAAAGCTTTCGCGGCACCAGTAACAATTCATTCTCAAACTAGAGATGGTTCGCTGCGGGAGGCTGCTGCTAAACAGGGTATTCCTGTATTATTGTATGAAGCAGGGGAAGCATTGCGCTTTGATGAGAATGCAATTAAAGTAGGGGTAGAAGGTATCATGCGAGTAATGGCGAGTTTAAATATGTACCCACTAGAAATTTACCCGGAACCACAACCAGTTCTAGAAGTGAATCAGACTAAATGGGTACGAGCTGCTCGTGGTGGAATATTGCGACTATATGTGAAATTAGGTCAGAAAGTTACCAAAAAGCAATTATTAGGTGTGATTTCAGATGCTTTTGGCGAACAAAATACTACCGTTAATGCTCCCTGTGCAGGCATGGTTATCGGTAGTTTACAAAATCCTCTGATTAATCAAGGTGATGCGATAGTTCATCTGGCAGTGTTAGAGAAATAATTTCAGGGATCAGGAGTTAGGAGAATTGACTGTAATATATAAATAATCTGGATAACCAGTGATAAAAAAGTTTTTGCTTGTGCTTGCAGTAGGGCTTCAGCCCTACTACGAACTTTTATTATAACTATTCAACCAAACAACAATCGTCAATTATTTTCCCCTACTCCCTACCCCCTACTCCCTATTTGAACAGAAACTACATTTTTAATTTCTGGACAGTGGGTTTTAATTGCCTGTTCGACACCATCTTTCATGGTTAATGTTGAAGCAGGACAGTTACTACAATTTCCGACTAATTTTACTTCGACGGTATCGGGCAGTTTAATAGCAACTAACTCTACATTACCATTATGGCTTTCCAAACCAGGGCGAATTTCATCTAACGCCTGTTGAACTCGAATTTCTAAAGGTGGTGTCGGTGGTTTAACTAATTCGTGGTAACGCAATAAACCATAAACTACTTCATCTTGTACAGCTTGACGCAATGCTGGCATAGACTCCTGTTTAACACTACGAATTAATCTAGTCAAAGCTTCTTTGTGCAATGCTTCAATAGCATTTTTCAACCCTTCAACCACTGACTTTTGATTTTCATCCCAGTGAGCGATCGCTTGTTCAAAGTGAGTAATGTCAGATACCAGAGATTCGAGAGTAACAGACTCTTGCAAAGGAATTTTAGCTTGAGTCATTTCAGTTATCAGTTATCAGTTATCAGTTTCTCCGACTGAAGTTCATATCGCATCTACTTGCTTCGGAGTGTTAAGTGTCATAAGAAACCGGGTTTATGGAAGACAGATGTCAGTATAGTAGTGCTATTTTATATAAACCCGGTTTCTCTACTGTATTTATACCAACACTACCATATTTAATATCAGAAGCTTGAGACCTTATTTATTGGTCATTTTTGCTTCCTATTTCAACTTGATATCTTTGAGCAAAAATGGCATAGCAATTCCAGTTGCTAGACTAGAAATAATAATTGGCAACAGTAATGTTGTTTCCATTTGTGCCATTGCTATTAATATTAAAGCACCAACTGTAGTTGCTAAAGCTACTTGTCTGAAAAAGTAAAATGGATTCCGTAGCAGTTTACCTTTAAGGAACAACTTGGTACTATACCAACCAACTTCTAACATAAAAATTAACTCCTATTTTCAATATTGTAGAGTAGTAGATTGAAATATCTAAAAATCCCTGCATCCGTGGCAAAATCAGTGTCTTGCTCTTGCACCTAAACAAATTTCAAAATTGCCAAACCAACAACAACTGCCGGAATCACACCAGCAGGACCAAATAAACCGCCAATCATAGCAGCTAGACTGTAACCTAAATCTTTTCCTGCTAACCATATTCCACCAATAGCACCAGCGACAACCGAAATTCCGCTAGCAACTGCAAGCCAAAATATAGCAGTGAGTATTGTAATTTCTCCTGCTGCTAAGTTACTGATAAAAATGTGAATGCTTGGTATTGCATTCAAGTTTGTAATTAGAGTATTGATAGTGCTGAGTAAATCGCTCATTTTTATCCTCCTAATTATGTTGAAATCTCCTATTTCCTAGGATTTAGTGAATTTAGTTTCAGACAACAATAATTCAGCTTCCACTGCTGACAATGCTTCTGAAACTACTGACGCTCTATCTACTTCGCTATACTGACAAAAAATTTCTTGTGCTTCTGCATAAAGAATTTTTGCCTGGAGTAAATTTTGGTAATTTCCTGCTTCTGGATGTTCTGGGTTATCAGGTAAATTATATAGCAGGTTAGCTTTATTAGAGATAGTTGTCGCGTACTCTAATGGTGTATCTTTAGCAGTACGAACTTTCAAAGCTTCATTGTATGCAGTCAACGCCCGCAAATTATTTTCTACTGGATGCAAACTAGGCAGATATTGTAAAGCATTAGCGAGGTTATTTTGCAACATCGCGTATTCCTTGGGATGTTCAATCAAGTTAACTGCTTTTAATGCTGACTCAAATGACTGTACTGCCATTGCTTGTCGCATATCTTCTCTTTCTGGAGCTAGAGTCATTGAGAGGTAGGCGATCGCGATATTATTCTGCAATATGGCATATTCTTGGGGATATTTATCTGCCGTAAATGTTGACAACGCCTGTTGAGATACCTGTATTGCCTGTTGCATTGTTGCCAAGTTATAGGGAACTAACGCTTGTAATACCAACCCCAAGTTCATTTCTGCTTCTGCAACTTCTTCCGGTGCTGCCTGTTCCCGTAATATTACTAGAGAACTTTCATAAGTTTCTCTCGCCTCTAATAGTAAATCAGGCCCTTCTCCAGGCATTGTTCTCAAAGCTGTTCCCATTCCTACTAATGCTCTTGCTTGCAGTAGGGGATAATCTTGGCTAGCTAATTCTATAGCTTGTTGATATAAGGAAATAGCATCATGTAGCTGTTTAATATCTTTTGGTTTTTCTTGCAACCCATTTGCCATTTCTATGAGCATCTGGATTTTTTCGGGAACAGTTGCCGACTCAGATTCTATAGCATTCAGGGCTGCTTTTACCGTCGTGTCACTAATAGTTTGAATCACAGTTTTTAATAGTTAGTATTTTCAATAAAAATCCTTATTTTTTACTATCCAATCTATTTAATTTAATTT
>JBCDJM010000003.1:0-65152 GCA_038747755.1 Cyanobacteria bacterium P01_H01_bin.35 | reverse complement strand
TTAATAATTATTAATTGTTAATTCTTGAATTCTGCTATATATAGTTGAAGATAAACGACAGATAAAATCAAGAATGACCTCAACTTTAGTCCCATCAACCATCCCGCATCTCAATTCCCCCACCATTCGTCAACTACCCAATGGACTAACCATCATCGCCGAACATCTGCCAGTTGAAGCTGTTAACCTTAATATTTGGCTTAATGTTGGCTCTGCATTAGAATCTGAATCAATCAACGGGATGGCCCATTTTCTCGAACATATGGTTTTCAAAGGCACCCCTAAACTTCCTAGTGGCGAATTTGAACGTTTAGTCGAACAACAAGGCGCAGTAATGAATGCTGCCACCAGTCAAGACTACACCCACTTTTACATCACTACTGCTCCTAAAGACTTTGCTAAATTAGCACCTTTGCAATGGGAAGTTCTCCTTAACCCTAGTATTGCTGATGATGCTTTTGAAAGAGAGCGATCTGTTGTACTTGAAGAAATTCGGCGTTCAGATGATAACCCTAACCGTCGTTGTTTCCGAAAAGTCATTGAAACTGCCTTTGAAAAATTACCTTATCGTCGCCCAGTATTAGGCCCGGTAGAAATTATCTCTCAACTGCAAGCTCAACAAATGCGCGACTTTCATCGAACTTGGTATCAAGGGAATTCTATGACTGCTGCTGTAGTGGGAAATTTACCAGTGGAAGAATTAATTGATATTGTCACAGACTCATTTATAGAAGTTGACAATAGTCGAAATACTCCAGAAATACCACTGCCAGCTAATATTAATCTAAAGCCGGAGTTACCTTTTACAGAAATAGTTCGCCATGAAGTAGTTGATGAAGCTCTTCAGCAACCAAGGTTAATGATGTTTTGGCGCGTACCTGGGTTAACTGAATTACATGAAACTTATGCCTTAGATGTGTTAGCAACGATTTTGAGTCGGGGGAAAACATCTCGCCTGGTGCGTGACTTACGGGAAGAACGAGGTTTAGTTTATTCTATTGGCGTGAGTAACATGAGTCATTGTCATCAAGGTGTATTCTATATTTCTGCTAGACTGCCAGAAGAAAATTTAGCTGAAGTCGAAGCAGCGATCGCTCATCATATTTATAGTATCCAACAAGAGTCGGTGACAGAAACAGAAATTCAACGTATTCGGAGGTTAGTAGCGAATAGATTTATTTTTGCCAATGAGACACCAAGCGATCGAGCGAATTTATATGGTTACTATCAGTCAATGGTGGGAGACTTAGCACCTGCGCTCAATTATCCTAAACATATTCAAGCACTTGAGTCGTCAGATATTCAACAAGCAGCATTGAAATATTTACCTGTTGATGCTTATGGGGTAGTAGTGTTTCGGCCTAAGTAATTTCAGTTATTAGGTATCAGTTATCAGTAGTAGACTGACACTGGAATAGTAGGGGCGGGTTTTAACTAGAATTTTCATGCTGACTCTAAGATTTATACAAACCCGCCCTAATGCACACCCATTAGTTGTGTCAGTTGACACGATTTCTTTTACTGATGATAGTATTACCATTACCACCCCATTCATGCCATTTCGAAATGATGTAAGAACTCTCAACTTTGAGATTGAGACAACTGCCGTTGAGTCTACCCCAGAACCAGGCAGCATCCTAGCCTTACTTGGCTTAGGACTTGGTGGATTAGTAACTCGCAAGAAAGCGAAGTAGACCAGAGTGCGTTAGGTAGGAATAACATTTGTGCTGAATAACTCTATTGAAAATTACTGCTGTAACGCACCAAGCAATCAAAAGTAGTGGCAATAATATTTGTGGTGAATAACTCTATCCATCCGTTACTAACCTAATTTTCGGAACTCACCACTAAATCTCTACGACTAAAGTTGTTACTACCAACAAGCGATCGCCCCTCCAAAACAAACCAGGTTTGAAGGGCGATCGCCTCTAGACATAGAAAATTAAACAAATGACAATAACTATTCCCCAAACTTAAAACAAACTAAAATTCCAACCAACTTATCAAAAATGTCCCATAATTTGGTCTAGTCCAGAGAATAGTATATTATAACTCCTGACTACTATTTCCCGTTCTATCAACCTAATATGGAACTCAAAGACTTTCTGGGGACAGACCTTAAGTACGACGTAAAAACCTTGGCCGAGGATGAACAGTTGACTCGCGAGATTCAGGCCATACTTATTGACCTAAATATGCTTAACCCGCCAGTAGATGGCATATTTGGCCCATTAACCACAGCAGCACTTCATCGTTTTCAAGTTAATCAAAAAAGTGGTGAAGCTGGATATTTAGGGGAGAAAACTATTACAAAATTGTTCTCTGCAAAAGAAGCAAATATTCCCGCAACTTCAATCATCTTAAAAACTAAAAAGGATACGATTCTTAAGTCTAGACCGCTTCAATCTTCTCAATTAACTGATTCAGAAAAACATTATATCCCTGCTAATCAAGAATTTGAACTTTTAGCTTATGCTCCAGTTAGAAATCACTTCCGAATTGCTTTTCGTAACCATAAACACAACGGTTCAGGAGTTTGGTATATCAATGAAAAAAACATTGAAATTTCTGAAAATAATCAAGTTTTGCATCCTAAGCACAAACCAGAAAGTATAAGAATAAAAGTTCCCTACAAACCCAAACTAGATGATTGGTATAATCCCACAGGCTTATGTAATATTACTTCAATTGCTTCATGTTTAGAATTTTTACAGGCTAATCGTCAGTCGAATTATGGTGAATTTGAAGATGAACTTTACGAGTATGCTTTAAGTCAAGGTTACAGTCGTCATAATCCATATCATTTAGTTAAAATTGTTAGAGATTATGGATGTAAAGATACTTTTAAAACTAATGCCACTATTGAAGAAGTTCAAGACTTTCTAATAGCAGGAAATCCTGTAGCTATACACAGTTATTTTACTTCCTTTGGTCATCTAATTATTGGTGTTGGTTTTGATAATGAAGGATTATTTATCCATGACCCTTATGGCGAATGGTTTTCTACTGGATATCGTACTGACCTAAGTGGTGCTTATCTATATTATTCTTATACATTAATTCGTAATGTTTGTATGCCAGATGGTGATTTTTGGGTACATTTTATTTCAAAATAAGGGAATAGGGAATAGGGAGTAGGGAATAGGGAATAGGAAATAGGGAATTAGGGAATTAGGGAATAGGGAATTAGGAATAGTAAAAAAAAGTTTCTATCAGTAAGCTAAAGATTCTCCATCTATCACTAAATAGCTAGGGAATTTTTTAGGGGTCAGGAATCATAAATTAGAATTTAATAGTTTTAATACCATTTTTTAAGTCGTCAATCATTTTTATTATCAAAGAGAGATTTCCTGTAAAATATTTTTACCAAAACCAGGAGGTCAAAAGCCTCGCCTTGGATAGGGGATGAAAAAAATGTTTAACTCAGTATTTCAAGCCTCCGAGTTTAGTAAGAGGTTAGCTGATAACTTTTAACGCAGTTCCTCCGACAGGAGGCTAACTGTTAACGTAGTTCCTCCAACAGGAGGCTAACTGAAATGACCGCTTCACTAAAACTCTAAAAAAGTTGGTATAAAAGGTATATAAGGACAAAAAAATACTTCCCTACTCCCTACTCCCTGCAGAGAGCAAAAAGACTTTTTCAGCAAACCCTAATTACATATTCTATCGACTGATAACTGATAACTGATAACTGATAACTGAAACCACCTATTCCCTAATTTTCATACTTAAATCTAACCAAGTTGACCGAGTAATAGGAGCACTTGTAGAAATATAATCTACTCCTGTTTCGGCAACATTCCTAATAGTTTCTAGAGTAATATTTCCTGAAGCTTCAATTTTAATTCGAGTATTATTTTGTCGAATCATTTTAACTGCTTGCTCCATCACTTCAACAGACATATTATCAAGCATAATAATATCTGCTTGATGCTCTAAAGCTGTCTCTACTTCTACTAATGTTTCTGTTTCTACTTCAATAGTTAAAGGATAAGGCATTGTTTCTCTGACTTTAGCGATCGCCTCCCCAATACCTCCAGCGGCAGCAATATGATTATCTTTTATCATTACCGCATCATCCAAACCCATCCGATGATTTTTTGCCCCACCAACTTGAGTGGCATATTTTTCTAATATTCTCAGACCAGGTGTTGTTTTCCGAGTATCAACCAGTTGTACTGGCAGATCGGCAATTTTATCTGCATATCTACGAGTCATAGTTGCTATCCCACTCAGGCGCATTCCTAGATTTAAGGCCACCCTCTCTCCCGTTAGTAAAGTATCTAAAGGCCCATCTAATTTAGCAATTACTGTTCCCTTTTCACACCATTCCCCCTCTGGAATAGTTGGTAAAAAATTTACCTTTTCATCCAGAAGTTGAAATACCCTAGCTGCTATGGGTAATCCAGCAATGACTCCTGGTTCCTTTACTAACCAATGGCCAGCTCCTACAATTACCTCATCTCCTGCAAATAGGCCAGAAGTTGTGCGATCGCCCCTACCAATATCTTCTAACAGCCAATCTTTTAATAAATTGTCTAATATTATTTTTGGAGGTACAACCGTGTTCATAGTTTTGCCTATTTCCAATATCAATAAATTGAATAAAATTCTTTTTTGCTATACAAAAATAACTATCTTGTACCTTGCCTATATTTCTACTGCTTTAATTTTTAATATAAAAAAAGCATAGATTAAAATATCCCTCAAAAATCTTAGTGTCTCAGATTTTTTTTGAATCCATCCTGCTATTATAATCAACTAATGTGAGTTACAATTATCATTACAAAATCTGCCTCAATTAATCAAATTTTTCTTGTCTCTATCAATGCTTTTCGCGTTCTATTAACACTTTCCTCTACATCAACTAAACCATTTAAGGCTAATAGAATATCATCAGAAACTCCTAAAAGTTTTGCTGCTTTTCTGACAGCCTTTTGTTCTTGATCGGCAAATTCAAAATCAGCTTTAGACATTTTTATTGCATGATAAATTAACGCTCTGCCAACATTAAAAGGCACATTAGCCTTATTAATATTAGGAAGTAGTTCTTCCAAATTGCCATTTTTATAGTCAAAAGTTCTGTATGCTTCAAGAATGTATTCTGGTATATTCAAGGCACGTTGGTGATTGATTAACCAATTCATTTCTGCTTGGTTAACTTCTCCATCAGCTCCAGCAATAATTAGCAAGGCATAGCCATAGTAAAGAGTAGCTATTTCCTTAGCATTAGATAAACCATAGGCATCTTGGAAAAATGTCGGAAATTCAACTTTTTTTTCAAATAAATTGTTCATTGTTATTGGTAATTATATAAATTTATATCATCTAGCAATTCCTAAAAAGCGTGAGGTACAAAATTCTTTAGTTTGAGGGAACAGGGAACAGGGAAGAGGGAACAGGGAACAGGGAACAGGGAACAGAGAACAGGGAATAGAGAATAGAGAATAGTAATTCTGGTTTTGTAGGAATAGATAAAGAAGAGAAACAACTGTACCTCCGAGAGCTTGGGAAACGCTATATTTATTTTTTTGCCTAGTTTGAATTAAATATTAATTTTTCAATTTATAAAATTCAGGAAATTCTACTTTTTTTCCAGATAAATCGTTCATCGTTATTAGTAATGAGAAATTAGATTAGAATAGTCTTGAGCATAATATCATAACTAATACTATTTAGAAACTGTGTGTAAGAGCAATGTTAAATTCACAAAAAACAAAGGTTCTCTCGTATCGTTGAGAGAACCTTTGTTTATATTTAACCTGGCATCGTGCTATTTTACCGGGCAGCTACCCACCGAGTATCTTCGCCACTGTAGCGTTTCACTTCCGAGTTCGGGATGGATCGGAGTGGTTCCACTACGTCATAGACACCAGGAAAAGCTAACAATTAGTTAATTATATTTGCCTTTAACCCTTTAGGGAATTAGGTGCTTTCTTTTCCTTATAGTTATTACTATAAATACCTTTTCTATAAATGTCAACCCCCTAAGCAAAATTTTTTTCCGCCTCAAACTTTTAGCTCAAATAGGCCATTTTTCTTAAACTAACTAAACCTTTGGCTATTCAGAGGAGGGGAGTTAGGACGATTCCAACTTGATACTACGCAAAAAGCCTCCATCTCCTAATTATCCGTATATCTGTACCAAAAATGCTGGTCTAGTTTTCCTGTTTTACTCAATTTTGCCTTTTTTCTCAAACCATTCAACCACTTGTTGGACTTTTAAATCCTGAAGTGGTATGGCAGATTCTTGAGCAACCTGCTTTAAAGGAGATAATGAAGCTATCACCAATCTAGTAAAGAAGTTCTCAAAATTAGCGTCTATATCTAAATTTTGCTTCAGATTTTCATCGTTTTTAATCCAAATTTTCACCTGTTCGGCAGGTATTTCCTCTGGAGTTAAACCTGTTTCAGCTGCTATTTGCCTTAAACACCTCAAAGAATAAATGGCCAATCGCGTTGAAAACTTATCCTTGGAAGTTAGGAGTGCTGCATCAACTTGAGCAGACTCCTCTAGGGTTAAAAATTCCATAGATTGTTGCATATGAACTTTTGATTTTATATTTTTTTTTACGCCAAGAAAATTTATACCAACCCAATAAAATATGTTTTTATTTTTTATTTTTTAGTAATTAAATAACCACAACGATGTTCTCCATTAACAATCCAATGAGTTCTCTCCACAGTACAATCAGGCAGTACAGTAGAAAACATATCTAACTCATGGCCACAAATACAGGGGAAAGATTCGGCCACATTAGATATAGCACAGTTGTGTTCTATCAATATATAGTCTTCAACTTCAGAGGCAGTTGAATTGATTGGAAATTGGGAATTTTGAATTTGGACTTGTTCATTAGGATACCACTCTGCCATGTAACCCTCAGCTTTGCGGAGTTCTACTAAATGGGCCACGCGCTCCTGCACTGAACCTGTTCCCAGTAGTTGGCGATACTGCATTGCCTTACGTTGCCATTGTTTGTGCAGCACTTGGGTGACTTGTTCATGTCCCATAGTTTCTGCCAAGGTATCCAGGAAAGACACAGCGAACTCATCATAACTATGGGGAAAGCGATCGCGTCCCTGAGTTGTCAGTTCATAAATATGTTGTGGCCTTCCCATTCCTGTTGATGTTGATTTGTATGTAATTAGTCCTTCCAATTCCAAATCCTTTAAATGGCGACGTATGGCTTGGGGGCTAATTTCTAGAGACTCGGCTAATTCCAAGGCAGTAGCTTGAGTTTGCTTCATCAAATGTTGCAAGATTCCTTGTTTTGTTGAATTTTGTTGGGTCGTTTCCATCATGTCATTTCAGTTATCAGTTATTAGTTAGCCTCCTGCGGAGGAACTTCATTTTTCATGTCCCGGAGCGAAACAATGCCTCTAGTAATAGGGAGGCCCTAAAATCTAAAATTTTCTTTTTTATCCCCTCTAAAAGATATGCTTCACACCTGATTTATGGGTCAAATTTATTGGCCTCCAAAAAAAAAATCTGGACTTTGACAATATTACTGTTGTTAATGTAACCTAAAATAGACTTAAGCAACAAATAAGTTGTTTAAGTCCAAAAAACCAGTAAAACCTCTTTAATTGCTAAGTAAGTAAATATAACTAGGAAATAAGTACAATGACTACTCAAGTAACAACCTTAGTAAATCAACCTTATAAGTATGGTTTCGTCACTGACATTGAATCAGAAACCATTCCTCGCGGACTCAGTGAAGATATAGTTCGTTTGATATCTGCTAAAAAGAATGAACCAGAGTTTATGCTCAATTTCCGCCTTAGAGCATATAAGAAATGGCTGCAAATGAAGGAACCTGTTTGGGCAAATGTTGACTACCCACAAATAGACTACCAGAATATTGTTTATTATTCAGCGCCAAAAGTTCAAGATAAGAAGAAAAGCTTAGATGAAGTAGATCCGACTCTCCTAGAGACTTTTGAGAAATTAGGCATTCCTCTATCAGAACAAAAGCGTCTGAGCAATGTTGCGGTGGATGTTGTATTTGATAGCGTCTCTGTTGCTACTACTTTCAAAGAACAACTAGCTAAAGATGGGGTGATTTTCTGTTCCATTTCTGAAGCGATACAGGAACATCCAGAGTTAATAGAAAAATATTTGGGTAGTGTAGTCCCAGTAGGAGATAATTTCTTTGCTGCTCTTAACTCTGCTGTATTTAGCGATGGCTCTTTTGTTTTTATTCCCAAAGGTGTAAAATGTCCTATGGATTTATCCACATACTTTAGGATTAATAATGGTGAGTCTGGGCAGTTTGAACGGACTCTAATTGTGGCAGAGTCAGGTAGTTCTGTAACCTATCTTGAAGGTTGCACTGCTCCGATGTTTGACACTAACCAACTTCATGCTGCTGTGGTGGAACTTGTTGTTCTCGACAATGCCGAAATTAAATATTCGACGGTGCAAAACTGGTTTGCGGGCGACGAAAATGGTAAGGGTGGTATCTATAATTTTGTGACTAAGCGTGGTTTGTGCAAGGGAGTAAATTCTAAAATTTCCTGGACTCAAGTAGAAACTGGTTCAGCTATTACCTGGAAATATCCTAGTTGTGTTTTAGTGGGAGACAATTCAGTCGGAGAATTTTACTCAGTTGCTCTAACTAATAATAAGCAACAAGCAGATACAGGTACAAAAATGGTACATGTAGGCAAAAATACTCGCAGTACAATTATTTCTAAAGGTATTTCTGCTGGTAACTCCGCTAATAGTTACCGTGGTTTAGTGAAAATGGGGTCTGGTGCAAAGAGAGCGCGGAACTATTCTCAATGTGACTCAATGTTAATTGGCGATCGCGCTCAAGCAAATACTTATCCTTACATTCAAGTAGATAATAATACTGCTAGAGTTGAGCATGAAGCTTCTACTTCTAAAATAGGAGAAGACCAACTTTTCTATTTTGCTCAGAGAGGTATTTCTGCTGAAGATGCAGTGTCTATGATTATTAGTGGTTTCTGTAAGGATGTATTTAATGAATTGCCGATGGAATTTGCTGCGGAAGCTGATAAATTATTGAGTTTGAAATTAGAAGGAAGCGTGGGATAATTAATAATTAATAATTAATAATGGAGAATTGGTAATTGGTAATTGATAATTGTGAAAAATAATGTAGTTAAAGAAAAGTCATTTGCATTTGCACTACGAATTGTTAAATTGTCAAAACACCTTAATCAAGAGCAACAAGAGTATGTTTTATCAAAGCAATTACTTCGTAGTGGTACAGCAATTGGGGCTTTGGTGCGTGAAGCTGAATACGCTGAAAGTCCCGCCGACTTTGTACATAAAATGTCTATTGCTCTGAAAGAGGTAAATGAAACTCTGTATTGGTTAGAGTTATTGCATCAAGCAAATTACATTGATGTCAAAGGATTTAATTCAATTCATCAAGACTGTACAGAACTCTTAAAACTCCTGACGAGTATTGTCAAATCTGCCAAATCTGCCAAATCAAACAACCAGTAAACAATTGATAATTGATAATGAAAGAGTTTTTGAAATTTCTAGTTTTCTATCTAACTCTCTAATATTCTAATTGTCAATTATCCGTTATTCATTATTAATTATTCATTACAAAAGAGGTAAACATGATTAAAGAAAATAGCGAGGTTATATTATCTGTTAAAAACTTAACAGCTAATGTAGAAGGAAAAGAGATTCTTAAAGGTTTGAATCTAGAAATAAAAGCAGGAGAAATTCATGCCATTATGGGTCCGAATGGTTCCGGCAAAAGTACCTTTTCTAAAGTATTGGCAGGTCATCCTGCTTATGAAGTTACAGGTGGAGAAGTTACATTATTAGGTGAAAATTTATTAGAGATGGAGCCAGAAGAACGATCATTAAATGGTTTATTTTTGGCATTTCAATATCCTCTAGAAATTCCTGGAGTGAGCAACATAGACTTTTTGCGAGTTGCTTATAATACGAAACGAAAACATCAAGGATTAGAAGAATTAGATGCTTTTGATTTTGACGATTTAGTACAGGATAAATTAGATATTGTTAAGATGAAACCAGAGTTTTTAGACAGGAGTGTAAATGAAGGTTTTTCTGGTGGAGAAAAAAAGCGCAATGAAATCTTACAAATGGCATTATTAGAGCCAAGTTTAGCAATTTTAGATGAGACAGACTCAGGGTTAGATATTGATGCTTTGAGGATAGTAGCAAATGGAGTAAATCAATTAGCAAATGAGTCAAATTGTATGTTAGTAATTACTCACTATCAACGTTTATTAAACTATATTGTGCCAGACTTTGTTCATGTAACAGAAAGTGGTAAAATTATTAAAACTGGTACAAAAGAACTAGCATTAGAACTAGAAGAAAAAGGTTACGATGATGTGATTGAAGCAGCAAAAGCGTAAATAATTAATAATTAACAATTAATAATTAATAATTACCTCGTCTTAATTTCTTATACAGTCTACTGTTCCCTGTTCCCTAGCGCATACCGCTATTAACTGATAACTGAAATGACTACTTTTTTAATTAATAATTGAAGTGTCACCTAAGTATAGTATGATAGCAGTCGAAGCAAAGAGCGCGGACATTTCTCAATCCTGTTTGCGCAGCATGAGTAGGAAAACCCTTTGAAACTAAACTGTTCCCTGTTCCTTAGTTTTGATAATTATAAAACATTATGCAAGTGTCAGTCAAACCAGAAGTATATTATTTAGAAAAGTTACTAGAAGAATCTTCTAAAACAGTTTCTCCAACTGTAGCACCAGAATTTCCTCTGAATGACAAGATGGCAGCTTGGTTACAAAAAGTACGCGATCGCGCAGCAACTTGGGTGCGCGAGTTGAGTATCCCTACTAAGCGAGATGAGGAATGGCGCTTTACTGACTTATCTGCAATGATGAAGTTGGCTTTCCAAGCACCTGCACCAGTCAACTTGGATGCTTTGAATATCGCTCCATTTATTTTGCCAGAAGTAATAGATCGTCGGTTGGTATTTGTGAATGGAGTATTTGCACCTAAGTTATCATCGGTGAAAGATATAGAAAATCAAATATTTGTGGGCAACCTGGGGCAGTTGCCGACTGAATATCAAGAGCGCGTCGGCAATTATTTGGGGCAACAACCAGGTGCTCAAGAAGTATTTACCTCCCTAAATACTTCTGGTTTAACTGATGCAGCAGTAGTATGGTTGCCCAAAAATCAGGTGGTGGAAAAACCAATACATCTATTATTTATTGCTACTCAGACGGAAGTTCCCATATTGACTCAGCGCCGTTGTTTAGTAGTAGCGGAAAGTAATAGTAGTGCCACAATAGTTGAGCATTGCGTGACAGCAGAAGTAATTTGTCCAGAAGCACCCACTTCTCACCCCTATCTGACAAATACCGTCACAGAAATATGGGTAGAGGAAAATGCAGAAATTAATCATACCAGGGTGCAACGAGATGCAGGAGCAGCATTTCACATTGGCAAAACAGCGATCGCTCAAGCTAAAAATAGTCGCTATACCTGTAATGCTATTCATTTAGGGGCAAAATTATCTCGTCATAATTTAGAAGTTTGTCAAATGGGAGAGGGAACGGAAACTAATCTTTATGGTTTGGCATATATTGGTAATAAGCAAGAAGCGGATACTCACAGCAGCATTATTTTGAATCATCCCAATGGTGTGACTGACCAAGTTTATAAGTGCATTGTTGATGACAAAGCACATTCTGTATTTAATGGCAAAGTCTACGTTTCTCAAACTGCCCAGTTGACAAATGCTGCTCAGTTAAATCGTAATTTGTTACTTTCTTCTGGAGGAAGAGTTGATACAAAACCTGAGTTAGAAATTATTGCTGATAATGTTCAATGTGCTCATGGTGCAACTGTTAGTCAGTTAGATGATGATGAGCTTTTTTATTTACAAAGTCGAGGTTTGAATCAAGAGGCAAGTCGCAACTTATTAATTGATGCTTTTGGGGCAGAAATTATTAACAAGTTGCCCTTACCTTCTTTGCAACATATTTTAAAACAATGTGTCGCTTGTAAAATTTAAAATAAGGAAGAGAGAAGAAGTAATTAAGGAGGAAAGTGAGTTAAAAAGTAGATTTAAACTTACAGTAAACTCCAAGTCTATGAGGTAAAAATATTATTAATAATAAAACCTTTGTAGTGCGGGCATCTTGCCCGCGAGATTATTTCCCGAATTACTACTCCCTACTCCCTAAAAAACTGAAATAGCAGTCGAAGCAAAGGGCGCGGACATCTATAGAAATACTTTGACAGTTTGCTATTCCCTATTCCCTATTCCCTATTCCCTAGCGCGTAGCGCTATAACTGAAAAGATGACTATTATTCAAGACAGAACTTTGGCAGATAAAGTACGCGCAGATTTTCCGATTTTAAATCAGGAAATAAATGGTAAACCACTGGTTTATTTAGATAATGCTGCTACTTCCCAAAAACCTCTAGCAGTTATCAATGCTTGGCAGGAATATTACCTTAAATATAATTCCAATGTGCATCGGGGTATTCATACTTTAAGTTCAAAAGCAACAGATGCTTATGAAGGTGCAAGAGATAAAGTTGCTGCTTTTATAAATGCGGTATCTCGGAATGAAATTATTTATACTCGAAATGCTAGTGAAGCTATTAATTTAGTTGCTTATTCTTGGGGGTTAAATAATCTCAAATCAGGAGACGAAATTATTGTCTCAGTTATGGAACATCATAGTAATTTTGTTCCCTGGCAAATGATTGCTCAAAAAACCGGAGCAGTCTTAAAATTTGTAGAATTGACTGAAACGGGAGAATTTAATTTTGAACAATATAAAACTCTAGTTTCAGACAAAACAAAGTTAGTAGCAGTTCCCCATGTTTCTAATGTTTTAGGTTGTCTTAACCCAGTCAAAGAAATTTGCTCGATCGCTCATCAAAATGGAGCTAAAGTATTAATAGATGCTTGCCAAAGTGTACCTCATTGTGTGGTAGATGTGCAGACAATAGATTGTGATTGGTTAGTAGGTTCCGGTCATAAAATGTGCGCTCCAACTGGCATAGGTTTTCTCTATGGAAAATTGGAATTACTGGAGGAAATGCCACCATTTTTAGGCGGTGGTGAAATGATTTCTGAGGTATTTTTTGACAATTTCACTTATGCAGAATTACCCCATAAATTTGAAGCAGGAACACCAGCTATTGGAGAAGCGATCGCTCTTGGTGCAGCAGTAGATTATCTGAGAAATATAGGTATGGAAAAAATCCATCATTATGAAGCAGAATTAACTACCTATTTATTTGATAAATTACGTCAGATTCCGGAAGTAACTATTTATGGACCTCAACCAAATATTAATGGTGAAAATAGAGCAGCATTAGCATCTTTTACAGTAGAAAATATTCATCCCAACGATTTATCAACAATGTTAGATGAAGCAGGGGTAGCGATTCGTTCGGGTCATCATTGCGCTCAACCTTTGCATCAATATTTAAAGATTTCATCTACAGCAAGGGCAAGTTTATCTTTCTATAATACTCGTGATGATATTGATACTTTTATTGTTGCTTTGAAAGAGACGATAGAATTTTTTGGTAGTATTATGGGTTAAGTTCAATAATTGATAATTGATAATGGATAATTGATAATTACCTCTACCTAAAAGCAAGAGGATTGAATAAAAGGAAAATTTTTTCTTGTTTCTCCTTTAAAGGAAAAGCTTTAAACCTTAATTATTCGGTAATGAAGGAACAAAGAACAGACGAAGAAGGAAGAAGTTTTGTAGTCTACCTTTGTGAAAACCGCTATAATATAGGTTTTACCATTTTATCTAACAGGGTTTGGATACTAAACCCAAGCAAAATGGGATTTGGAAACCAAAAAGTAGGGACGTTGCTTGAGCATTAATGCGTTTTCCGTTCCGGAATGCTGCGCAAACATGTCCCATAGCGTTAACGGAGTTGTGCGGAACGCTAAACGTCCCTACATGGTTATTATTTTTTTCCAGCTAATACTAATAAGGGCTATTATGTATGAGAGATTGGAACCTCAATAAACTTATAGTTATTAACTTAATTTTTCTGAATATTGCGATTATTTTCCTAGCAGTAGCGTTAATTTTTTCACCTAATCAAACTTTAGCAACTTCCATTTCTGAAGTTAAAGGAAAAACAGAGTCAAAAATTGAATTGATAAATTCAGAAAAGTTAAGTCAGGGTAGAGGGAGAAAATATGAATATAAAGTTGAATATCAATTTGGTTTTCCTCAAAGCGAGCAGGAAAGAGACAACTATATAGAAGCTTTAAATGATGCTGGAAAAGATGGATGGGAATTAAGTCAAACTGACGTTGTTTTTAATCCTACTAACGGACAAGGGTTATATATTTTGATTTTTAAAAGAGAGAGGTAAATAAATATTTTTTCAGCAAACCCTAAGTAGTCAGCTATTCGCTATGAGTTTCACTACCTTTACAGTGCTTTTCAGTTGAGTAGACCACAAAAATTTTGTAGGAGTAATAAGTAAGGAGTAAGGACTAATGAGCAAGGAGTAAGGAGTAATGAGTAAGGAGTCAGTATGATTGTGGTTTATTCATCATTAAACCGCTGTAATGTAGTAGAAGTTAAACAATGCTTGGCTTGTTGATTAAGAAGCTGATAGCTGATGGCTAATAGCTGAATGGTTATTATTTTTGTGCTACAACTTCAATTATTTCTGTATCCATAATCATCTTACTATTACTAACTAAATCTTCATGCTTATTGGTGTTTAGAGTAACAGTAATTTCATTCTTACCTGGTTCTAAATTTCCGAGATAATACCAATTACCATAAATTCTAGTTATCTTCTTGTCGTTGATGTACAAATGAGCATGGCCTTCATTTATTTTACTATTTTGATTAACTGTTTCTGGAGCCAATTTAAAGTTAGTTAGTTTTAGTTCTAAATTCCATCCTTTCATGGTATCTTGATAAACAACTAAATCAACTTCAGGAACTGGTTGTCCTGCTGGAATTTCTAACTTTTTATGACTATGACCTGTATGACTGTGAGATTTATCAGCAACTAAATAATTGGCTGTGGTGGTAACTCCTAATCCAGCAGTTAAAATTAATATTGTAGATGTGAGTTTGAGTATTTTATTCATCTTTTTTTTCTAGTTTATTGTTAGTATTCATATCATATAAAAGAATTAAAAAAATATCAAAAGACAACTTGTCATACTTACAGCATATTTCAAGTACATAAAGTACAAATATTAATGATAAAATTTTTGTAGCAGAGGCATCTTGCCTGTAATAGTTGTATTGATTGATATAAAATGGCGGGTGACAATGGATTGTTAATTGCCTTTCTTTCAAAGTCTAAATTGAAGCCGTCTTTTTATGTCCGCTCTTAGCGGAAACGCACCCTACTGGGCTGTCAAATTAAATCTAGAAAGAATAGAAAAAAATTATGTCAAAAACTCAACCCTATCAACCTTTTTTGCTCCGTTTATTTCACAGTATTAATGCTTTATTGGTAATCTCTTGTGTAATTACAGGTTTTTTAGTTTATGACAGTTGGGATGGTAGATTTGGTAAAGTCGGTATGACTATTAAAAATCGTAGTTTAATAGATATTCATGGAACTTTTGCTTTTGCTTTATCATTTGTATTTTTGGGATTTATTATAGTTAGCATTAAAGTCGGCAGAAGCCGTTTAGTAAAATCAAATGATTGGCAAAAATTGACAAATAATGTGGGTGAAAATATTTGGTGGTATAGACTGCATCGCATAGTTAATACCACAATTTTATTCTCAGCAATACTATCAATAGGTTCGGGAAAATTACAAGATGAAAATTGGTTGCCTAATGGTGAAATGTATCATTTTTGGTACTCCTTGCATCTGATAAGTTGGCTAATTATGTTATTGGCGATCGCTACTCACTTATTAATGAGTGCTAAAGTAGGTGGATATCCTCTAATTTTATCCATGTTTAATGTAAAATATCTGCCCCAAGAAAGTCCGAAATTATGGCCAGAAAAAATTATGGCTTGGTTAAAACACCCTAGAATTTAATAATTAATAATTACCTCTTCTTAGAGACTATTTATTTATAATAAGGAATATAGCGCTACTCATTAAGGTTAGGACATTTCTAAATCCTGTTTGCGCAGCATGACCTAGGAAAACCCTTTGACAGTTTACTATTCCCTATTCCCTATTCCCTAGCGCGTAGCGCTATATTAAATCAAAATGAATTTAATTGCCCAAGAATTTCAACCAATAGCAGCGATCGCTACAACTCCCACAGCAGCAAAATTATTACAACCTATTTGTCAAACATTGGGAGCAACTCTTTGGATACCGGAGTCTTGTCAAGCAACAATAAACCTTCCTCCCAATACCCAGGTATACAGCGACTCTCTAAAAAATCATCTGACAAATATTTGGCAAAACTATTGCGCAATAGTTTTTTGTCTTGCTAGTGGTGCAGTCGTCCGTTTAATTTCTCCACTGTTGCAAGATAAATATGACGATCCGGCAGTAGTTGTTGTGGATGAAGCGGGTAAATTTGTCGTTAGTTTATGTAGCGGACATCAGGGAGGTGCGGATAAATTAACAAATATTCTCGCTCCCCTTCTCAACGCTACCCCAGTCATTACAGGAGCATCCCATAATTCAGGATTACCTGGTATCGATATTTTGGGTAAACCTTTTGGTTGGCAACTTGGGGAAGGTGACTGGAATAAAGTTAGTGCAGTGGTTGCCAGAGGAGAAACTGTACAAGTCCTTCAGGAAGTAGGTTCGACATTGTGGCAAAAACATTTACCGGAGCAACATCCGTTTTACTTTGAATCTCCAGAAATAGGAGAACCATCCCCGACTCCCAAAGCAAGAATTTGGATTAGTTTTACTCAACGCCAGTTTTCGCCAGATTCAGATTTACCAAAAGTGCAATGGCACCCAAGAGTTTTATGGGTAGGGGTTGGTTGCGAAAGAGGAACTTCTAAAAAATTAATTGCCACTGGTATCGAGCATATATTTCGCACTCATCATTTAGCTGAAGGAGCGATCGCTGGTATTGCCACTGTTAATATTAAAGCTGATGAAATAGGATTAGTCGAATTTTGTCAGGAACGAAATTTACCTTTACGGACATTTCCAGCAGAGTTATTAAACTGTGTTGAAGTCCCTAATCCTTCTAATATTGTTGCAGCAGAAGTTGGAACTCCTAGTGTGGCTGAAGCAGCAGCTATTTTAGGAGCAAAACAACAGCAATACACAGATTTTAACAGATACAATGATGATTCTTATTCTCTGCTTCAACAAAAACAAAATCTCTTAAAATCCTCAACAAATTTATTAGTTAATAAACAAATATTTCGTCTCGAAGGTGAACCAGGAGCAATGACTATTGCTGTTAGTTTAGCCGAAAAAGAATATACAGGTAGAACAGGAAAATTATTATTAATTAGTACCGGTCCCGGTCAACTCGACCAGATGACATCCGCAGCTAAAACTGCCGTTAGTTATGCAGACGTTGTAATTGGTTATTCACTTTATATTGACTTAATTCAACCATTATTCAATCCCGGACAAATAGTCAAAAAAATGCCAATTACTCAAGAAAGACAACGGGGAGAAAAAGCAATTGAATTAGCCTACTTTGGTTTAACTGTGGCAGTAGTTTCTTCTGGAGATTGTGGAATTTATGGCATGGCAGGATTAGTTTTAGAACAACTTCAAGCAAAAGGTTGGGATGGGAAAACTCCGGCAGTAGAAATATTTCCAGGAGTTAGTGCTTTACAGTCTGCTGCGTCGAGAGTTGGTGCCCCATTAATGCACGATTTTTGTGCTATTAGTTTGAGCGATTTATTAACACCTTGGGAGGTAATAGAAAAACGTTTAACTGCTGCTGCAATGGCAGATTTTGTCGTAGCAATTTATAATCCTAAATCTCAGAATAGAACAGAACAATTAGTTAAAGCAGTGAATATTTTTTTAGAGCATCGTCAACCAGAAAATCCAGTAGCAGTTGTTCGTTCTGCCTATCGAGAAAATGAAGAAATTACTTTAACAAGTCTGGATAAATTATTGGAGGTTTCAGTTGATATGTTGACTGTAATTTTAATTGGGAATCAATCGACAGGAACTTATAATAATTGGGTAATTACGCCCAGGGGTTATTTAGGGTAAGAGAGAGTGGGGAGGGTGGGAAGTGTGGGGAGATGGGGAGGATTTGTCAGCAGCACAATTTTTTGTATTTCATGTAATATAAAAGTGAAATCTTAAAATAGGAATAATTAACGATGGATACCGATAGTATTATTAGTATTACAACAGATGGAAAACTTGAATTACCGCCAAAAATTCAACGCCAAATTAAACCAGGCAGCTACAAAGTTTCCATGAGAGAAGATTCAATAATATTAGAAGAAATTCAGCAACTCCTAGACTTAAATGATTGGTTTCGGCACATTGAAGAATTAGGGCTAGATCCAAACCAACCTTCTCTTCAAGAAATTAGTGAAATGGTAAAAGAAGTCAGACAGGAACGGAAGTTTGATAAAGCTGAAAGCTAGAAAAGAATTAGGAGTTGATATAATAGAATCTATCAATTGCTCAAATTTTACTAAAAATATGAACACAACAATTCCTATTCAATTACCAACAACGGTATTTTCTGCTCTTCGCAAAACACCAGATGAATTTGTCCGAGAAATGCGTATTGCAGCAGCAATTAAATGGTACGAACTTGGAGAAATATCTCAAGGTAAAGCAGCAGAAATAGCTGGTTTGACTCGTTCAGAATTTATCAACGCTTTATCTCGTTACCGCGTAGATTTTATCCAATACTCTGAGTCAGAATTAGTGGCAGAAATGGAAAATGTTGATTAAGCAAGTTATTATTAACTCTTCTCCACTCATTGCTTTATTTAAAAGTCAGCAATCTGATTTATTACCTCTGCTTTTTACTGATATTTTGATTCCAGAAGGAGTGTGGAATGAAGTTATAGCAGAAGGGAAAAATGATGTACCATCTCAAGAGCTACCTACTGTAAATTGGGCACAAAAAAAGGAAATAAATATTATTCCAGAAATAGCAGCTTGGGATTTAGGAACAGGAGAATCAGAAGTATTAAGTCTAGCTCTTAATACTCCTAATTTTGCAGTTATTATTGATGATAGGGCAGCGCGTCGTTGCGCTCGTACTTTTGGTATTGTTACTATCGGAACAGGTGGAATACTAATATTAGCTAAACAAAGAGGAATTATTCCTTTAGTATCTCCAAGAATTCAAGCTTTACTTGATGCAGGTTTGTGGTTATCTGATAATTTAATCAGTTTGCTAAAACAAAAAGCTGGCGAGTAATTATGATTTTGATAATTTTTAAGGAGAATAAAATTATTACAACTAAAGAACTTTTGTTTAAGGAAATTGAATTAATCCCAGATGTTGATTCAATTTAAAAATTTGGCTGTATAAGGGATGCTATTGTTAACATATTTTTTATTAAAGTGCAATAATTAATGTTGTCGATTTTCGACAAGATTTAAAAATACTTTTGTCGATTTTTACTCAATTTAGGCTGAATGTATTGCTATAACTGATTTTTGGATTTGTCAATTAAAGTTGTCGATCTTCGACAACTTTTTTTTCAGTTCGTGCCTTATGATTGACAGCAGTCACATAAATTATTGAGTAAAGAAAGATATGGTAAGAAAAAATCACTTATCCCTACCCTTTTTCGCTATTTTGACAACCCTGACTTTCTGCGTTCCCAAAGAAGCCCTTGCTATTTCTATAAAAGCTACTGCTACTGGCTCTCCGAGCCTAACTCCTGTTTCTGCAAGAAATCTCCAAAATGGAGACTTTCTAATTCTAGGAAATCAAAATGTTCCAAGATTTCCTACAGGTGATGGACATAGTGAAAGAACAGAGTGGTTATTTGATTTCTCAAGTGACAATAATCTAAGGCTTTTTCCAGGTTCTAGTCCTCTAGACTCAGCTCTGCTAACATTGACTCTCTCTCCTGGTGATTCTTTGGTGACGACAGATATCACTGGAGTTTCTAGCGGAAAATTTATTCGTATACCTAGCATCCCTGGTATCCCTCGTGTAGGAGCTATAGGTACAGTTTCTATAGATTTGCTAGACTTTGGATTTACCTCTGAAGATATTATCAATTCCTTCGATCCTGTTACTAATACGATTCCCTGGTTTTATGCCGATGATGCTCTCATTTCTTCCGCAGAACTAGAGCTAACAGTAAAAGAATCAGAAACAGAATCAGTTCCCGAACCTAGTTCGATATTAGGTTTGTTTGCCTTGGGTAGTTTAGGCGTTCGTTCTCTACTATTGCGTATATCGCAATAATACAAAATAATACATTGGCATTTCTAAATTGGTTATTAGAAGCGATCGCCTCTGTAGGAGCAAATGGCTATTCGCCCCTACGATATCGCGGTGCAACGACGCCAGCTCCCTGGCGGAACCCGCACCATAGGTTTTCTTAACGACAATTTTAGTCGAGACGCGCTATGACAATATTCTTGATTTCCTATAAATTAGAAGCACGAATTGCTGCACCAATTAATCCCACTTGAGGATTTAACACAATATGAACGGGCACTTTTTCTAATAACGGTCTCATTCGCCCCTTACGGTTAAAAGCCTCCATAAAACTGCCTGACTTCATCAGTGGGAGAATCTTACCAGCAATACCCCCAGCTATATACACACCACCATAAGGTAACAGTTTCAGTGCTAAATTTCCTGCTTCTGCCCCATAAGCTGACACAAACATCTCCAAAGTTTGTTCGCACAAGCGATCGCTCTTTTCTAAAGCAGCTTTCCCAATAACCGCCCCTGGATCTACAGTAATTTCAGTTGAGCCAATTTCTTTTTCCCATTGTCTGACTACATCACCTATTTCTGGAGACTCCGTAGCAGATTGGCGATCGCGCAAAAACTGATAAACTGCGACAATTCCCATTCCCGAAACTACCCTTTCCACAGAGACTCGATCTATATTATGCTTTGTCAATAAATATTGTAATAGGTGAAATTCTAACTCCGAGCGTGGGGCAAAATCAGCATGACCTCCTTCTGTGGGATAAACTCTAATTGAACCTGCTCCCCGAATCAAAAAACATTGTCCTAATCCTGTACCTGCACCAAGTACAGCTATTGGAGCATCAGCTTGAGGTTCCCCTGGTTGTAAAGTCTCCAAATCATCAGCAGTTAAACCCAAAATTCCATAACCCACTGCTTCAAAATCGTTAATCAAACTAATGTGAGATATTCCTAACTCTTTTTCCATCAGCTTTGCATCAAGCATCCAAGGGAGATTAGTCAATTTAACTGTATTGTTGACAACTGGTCCAGCAATGGCAAAACAAGCTTTTTCTGGTTGTTGTTTCTCTCCTAACTTCTCAGTCGCCTCTTCCAGGAACTTATTTACTATAGGTACTAAATCTGGAAAATCGTGACTAGAGTAACGATTTTCATAGAGATTTCTCAGTTCCACCGAACCCTTTGATTCTTCTCGTTTTCCTTCTACGAGTTGTAGTATTGTTTTAGTTCCGCCAATATCACCAGCTAGTAATAATGTCATAGACTATATCCTCCTGAGCAACTGTTTAGTTTTTAGGCATTGCATAAATTTGGGATGATTTTAATAGTTTTGTGGAATGGGCATCTTGCCCGTTCCTGATATTTTCCCCAAATTTCAGCAACACCGATTTTTATTACTATATCGTGTTTAGTCACATAGTTAATTTTGCATTAGTCGAAAGATAATAATCTATAGTGCTACCCATTAAGGTATTTGACATTTATCAATCCTGAAAGCCTTTGAAAATATACTTTTCCCTTTAGTGTATAATTTATCTTATTAGTCAAAAAGACATCTCTATGTAAAGTGTTTTTATAATCCTTATTATTCCTAACATTCTTTTTGCAAGGGTTGGTGAACCAAGCTATGAAATAATTGCGAGGGTGTTATTAAGAAACCGGGTTTGTTGGAGACATATTTCAGTATGTATCGGCATCTAAATATAAACCCGGTTTCTAGTTTTCTAGAAAAATCATAAAAATGGTATTAGTTTCTCATCCCCAATATTTCATCAACAGTTAAACTCACATCATCAAAAGCTTGAATAGTTAAGCGATCGCCCCGGAAAAATTCCTGCTGCTGCTTATAACTATTTCCCACAATTTCCCGGTAAACTTCTACTAATTCTTGATTAATATCTATCAACCACACCTCATAAATTTCATTCTCAGCATACAAAGGTATTTTCACTTCCCGGTCATATTTAATAGTTGAATCTGCTACCTCTACCAATAACAATATATCTTCTGGTTGTGGATGTTTTTCAGCATAATAATCCTCACGCCATTGCAGCAAAACTAAATCTGGTTGTGGTTCACTATCATCATTTAAGTCTATAGGATTCTGAGTATCAACTACTCCTTTTCCAGATAAAAGTTTATTAAAAATTCCATTTAAACGCCTCACACAACCAGTATGAGGAATACCAATAGGTGCCATTTTAACAATTTCTCCCCCTATTAATTCTACTCGGTCATCCTCTTTGAGAATACCGACTTTAGCCATTTTATGATATTCTTTGACAGTAAACTGTCGTCTTTGTAATTCTACAACCATAATTACCTCTTTACTCTTAATTAACTATCTAATTATATCAAATCTGCTGCTACCAGATTTAATATTAGTTCTGAATTCTGACTTCTAAATTCTGAATTTTCCTCTACCAAAATTAACTAAAAATAAGTACGAACAGGGAACAAGGTTTTGATAAATAATATCAAATTCGCTTAATTCAGTATAAAAAAATTTTCATTTTCACCTAAAGAGCAAATCTTTCTAAATTCTCTTTTCTCCTGACTTCCCCTCCTGGGAGGGGTTAGGGGTGGGTTGACTCCTGACTCCTAGATTAACTATCTAATTACACCGATGCTACCGGATTTGATATAAATTTACTTAACTACACTTGTCTTAATCTTCTTGCGTAAGTCCTGAAAATATTAAAACCCTACACACTTTGATATATCTAATTTTGAAGATGGTAGCTGACCATAAATGCTAATAGCTTTCGGTAATGTCATCATTTTTTTTCAGTGATGTAGGTTTCTGGGCAATATATGGGAGGGATGTTTTGCCATAGCTATAATGAAAAGGATTGAAATTGACTTAAGTTTAATCCATTGAAAAGATTATAAATAAACAAATAAATATAGTCTTCCCATGGTTTTTTTTATGGCTTATATAAAAATGATAATCATTATTATTTATAGCAATATGAGAATGAATACCATTCTCTTTGTGAAGAAAAGATACAAATAATGGCGAAAAAATATTTATATGTTAAACTACAAATATGGTAAATTAAATGAAAAATGTCAATAATTAAGGAGATTAAAATGACTACTGTAACTCAAATGAAATGTGCTTGTGAATCTTGTCTGTGTATCATTTCTATAGAAAACGCAGTGAAGAAGAATGGTCAAAACTATTGTTCTGAAGTTTGTGCTAACGGTCATCCCGATGGTACTACTGGTTGTGGTCACGAAGGTTGTGGGTGTAATAGTTAACAAATATTTGCTTGTAGGGGTTTGAAGACTAAACCCCTTATTTAGGTTTAGATAAGCCATCTTCCCTCCCCTACTCCCCACACTTCCGACTCTACTCCACATTACTTTTACCAAAATTCGCCAGAAATAAATAACAACAGGGAACCAAATAAAGCGCAATAAGAGTCGAACCACCAACACCACCAACGATCGCTATAGCCAAAGGAGGCCAAAAGGTACCACCTTTTACCAACAAAGGAACAAACCCGATCATTGTGGTTAAGGTTGTAGCAACTACATGACGAGTGGAACCCATAACAACTTTGCGAGTGGCTCGGCAATTCCCTGCGGATGCTTCGGAGTCTGCCAGGATAGCAGCCAAAACCACTACTGAGTCATTTATGGCAATTCCCACTAAACCAAATGTTCCGATCAGACCCATAAAACTGAAGTAATAGCCAAATAACCATAAACTGAAAAATCCTAAACCAATAGCGCAAATAGCGACTATTCCAATAATGACAGTTGCTCGGAAAGAATTTAAGGATAAGACCAAAATCGAAGTTGCTAACAAAAATATAAGAGGCACTGTAGCAAATAAACCAGCTTTTGCATCACCCTGCTTTTCCGACTCTCCGGCAATTTCAGACCAATACCCAGATGGTAACTCAAAGTTTGAATCATTTAACTGTTGTTGCCATCCCTTCATAACTTCGGAAGGTAAAATCCCAGCAGCAATAAAACCTTGAATCAAATTTACCCGTCTGCCATTTCGTCTTTTAATAACTGAAAATTCTGGCTGTAATTCTACTTCTGCTAAAGCTGACAGGGGTATTGTATCAGTTGCACTCAATCGATTTTGATTTAGACTCGAACCCGTCGGTTGTAAGTCTAGAGATGTAATTTCACCAATGTCTCCTCGTTGAGCATTCGATACTCGTACCCGGACTGGTATTTCTTCGGTATCTTCAATTATTGAGCCTCCTAAATTTCCCTCCAGTAAGGTTTCTAATTGTTGTGAAAGGGAGGCGCGATCTAATCCTGCTAAACGAACTTCCTCTTCATTCACTTTTAATTGCAGTTGAGGTCGAACTTCGCTTAAAGTGTCGCGGGTATGAATTACATTAGGGACTTGAACTAGAATACTTCTTGCTTGTTCTCCTAATTGTTGTAAACGCTTTAAGTTAGGACCATAAATTCTCATTTCTACTGGTGCATCCAAGGGAGGTCCTTGTTCTAATTGTCGAACCATAACTTGAGCGTCAGGAAATTCAGTATCAACTTCTGCTTGGAGTGCATTAACAAATTTTGGTTTAGCAATTAAATTTAACTGTACAATTCCTTGAGCATAATTTGGGTCTTGTCTACCTGATGCTAAGTTGTAGTAATACCGAGGGGAACTACGTCCTAAAAACCACTGAATTTCTTCAATTTCTGGATGTTTTAACATTAGGTTTCTGATTTCTATAGCCGTATTTTTAGTTTTTTCAATAGAAGTTAAAGCAGGTAATTCTAATTCTATTTGTATTTGGTCTCTGTCTGCTGCCGGAAAGAATTGTTCTGGTAGACTGCTGAATTTCATGAAACCAGTTATCGGTAAAATTAAACCTAATAATATTCCTAACCAGGGAGTGGTAAATAAAATGCGTAGACTGACTTGATAAAATTGTGTTAAATAGGAATTTGTAAAGCCTGTTGTCCACCATTTGTGTTGAAGATTGTTTAAATAATAATAACGACAAGTAGGGTATAGTTTGCCTGCTAAACCAGAACCTATTGTCACGGATAAAAATAATGAAGAAATAACAGCTAAAATTACATTAATGCCAATACCACTAACAAATTCTCCAGCCGGACCAGGAAGTAATAGAACTGGAAAAAAAGCCAGAACTGTAGTTAAAGTTGATGCTGTTAATGGCAGAAATAAATGATTAATTGCTTTAGTAATAGCAGTTTCTGGAGTTAATCCAGAAACTATATTTCTAGTAACTTGATTAATAACAATAATTGCTGTATCAATCAATAATCCTAAGGCTACAATTAATCCAGTAATTGACATTTGCTCTATCGGAACATTGAGAAATCTCATCATCCCTAAAACTATACAACTTGACAAAGGCAATACTAAGCTAACAACAGTTGCAGCTTTCCAACCCATTAAAAATACTGTAATCCCAAATACCAGCATCGCACTTATGAATAGACTCAAAATCAGAGTTTTTAAGCGAGTTTCAATATAATTACTTTGATTAAAAATTATCTCCAGTTTCAGACCTTGACCAAGCTCTTTGCGGAATTTTTCAATCGCTGCTTCTGCCGATTTTGACCATAAATCTATTTGATAATCTGGTTCGACAAATGCAGCTAAAGCAGAAGCAGGATGACCATTAATTAATGCCAGTTCACTAGGTGGTTCAGCAATTGTTTTGCTCACTTCAGCAATGTCTCCAAGTCGAGTAAATTGCCCTTGGTTACTAAAGCTAATTGGAATATTTCTAATCCGCTCCAGGGAATCTAAATCTGAATTAACTTCTAAAAGTAAATCATTATTTTGACTGCGAAATTGACCCGAAGAAACTTTAGCATCACTTTGTTGAATTTGTGCTGATAATTGTTGGGGTGTGAGACCAATACTAGCTAACCTAGCTGCCTCAATTTCTACTACTATTTCTTCTTGAGGATTACCAATTTCAGCAACTTTTTCTGTGCCTGGCAATTCTAATAATTCATCTTTTAACGATTTAGATAAATTGGTGAGAATGGCATAATTGGGCTTTGTATCTTGTTCCCAAGTTAAAGCAGTAATCATAGCATAAGCTCTAGTTTCAAGTTCCTCTAATCGTGGTTTACTGACACCAGCAGGTAATTGAGCATCAACTTGATTTAATCGCTCTCTAATTCTTAACCAAACTGTATCGGCGTTTATTTATTCAACTGAATCTAATAATTCAATACTAATAGTTGAACTCCCTACCTTAGAAGTTGAAGTTCTAGTTTTAATTTCTTCAATTTCAGATAGTTCTGATTCTATTTTTTCTGTCACTAACGCTTCAACTCTTTCCGCATCAGCTCCTGGCCAAAAAGTTTTGATGACTGCAAAGCGGGAAGTTAATTCTGGATCTTCGAGTCGTGGCAATGTTAAAAAGGATGATATTCCCCAGACGAGAATTATTAGTATTGCCAGTATTAATAATCGAAAATTCCGATAAAATAAAGTAGTCATTTCAGTTATCAGTTTTTCTGCTCTCAAAAAAATCTATAAGGTTTATAGCGCTACGCATTAAGGTTAGGACATTTCTAAATCCTAAAACCCTTTATTAGTCTACTATTCCCTATTCCCTATTCCCTATTCCCTAGCGCGTAGCGCTATATCTTTGATAGGAATGATAATTTTGGCTTAGTTCTGTCACATTTGTTTTTATTGCCATGTCACAATAGAAAAATGTAGGAGTTTAGTCTTCAAACCCCTACAACAACTCTATTATAATAAAGTTTTCGCTAAACAGAAGAAAAAAAAGCCTCAAACCTAGACAGAGCAAAAATTACAACCTTTTCCTCCTGACTCCTCCCTAATTATTTATAACTGTTCATCCGGACATAATATAATTATTTTGGTATAGGGAAGTGTTGGGAGCATCTTGTTCCCCACACTTCCCCTGACTTCCCACATTACTTCACATTACTTTTACCAAAATTCGCCAGAAGTAAATAAGAACAAGGAACAAGGTAGAGAGCAACCAGTGTGGAACCACCAACACCACCAGCGATCGCAACTGCCAAAGGAGGCCAGAAACTACCACCTTGTACCAATAAAGGAACAAACCCGATCATTGTGGTTAAGGTTGTGGCAACCACATGACGAGTGGAACACATAACAACTTCGCGAATAGCTTGAGGGTTGCCTGTGGATGCTTTGGGGTATTCTAGGATGGCAGCTAAAACTACTACTGAATCATTAATGGCAACTCCCACTAAACCAAATGTTCCGATCAGACTCATAAAACCAAAGGGATAGCCAAATAACCATATACTGAAAAATCCTAAACCAATGGCACAAATGGCAACTATTCCAATAATGGCAGTTGCTCGGAAAGAATTTAAAGATAAGACCAAAATTGAAGCTGCTAAGAAAAATACAAGAGGTAGTGTAGCAAACAAACCAGCTTCAGCTTCACCTTGTTCTCCCGACTCTCCAGCAACTTCCAACCAATACCCCGATGGTAACTCAAAGTTGGAATCATTTAACTTTTCTTGCCATCCTTGCAGGACTTGCGAAGGTAAAATTCCCGCAGCAACAAAACCTTGAATCGAATTTATCCGTCTGCCATTACGTCTTTTAATAACAGAAAATTCGGGCTTTAATTCCACTTCTGCTAAAGCAGACAGAGGTATTGTATTAGTTGCACTAAATCGGTTTTGATTTAGACTGGAGCTAGTGGGTTGTAAGTCTAGGGATGTAATTTGGCTAAGTTCTCCCCGTTGAGCATTCGATACTCGCACCCGCACTCGTAATTCTTCAGTATCTTCAATTATTGAACCTCCTAAATTTCCCTCTAATGAGGTTTCTAATTGTTGGGAAAGGGAGGCACGATCTAATCCTGCTAAACGAATTTCTTCCTCATTCACTTGTAGTTGTAGTTGAGGTCTAATTTCGCCTAAAGTGTCGCGGGTATGAGTTACTTTTGGAACTTGAACTAACAAACTTCTTGCTTGTTCTCCTAATTCTTGTAGACGCTTTAAGTGAGAACCATAAATTCTCATTTCTACTGGTGCCTCAGAGGGAGGTCCTTGTTCTAATTTACGAACCAAAACTTGAGCTTCAGGAAATGCGGTATCAACTTCTGCTTGTAGTTTGTTAACTAATTCTGACTTAGCAATTGAATTTAACTGTAAAAGTCCTTGAGCATGATTTGAGTATCCTTGTTTCACTGATACCAAGTTGTAGTAATATGCAGGAACACTACGTCCTAAGAACCATTGCAATTCCTGAATTTCTGGATGCTTTAACATTAGGTTTCTGATTTCTATAGCCGTATTTTTTGTTTTTTCAATAGAGGTTAAAGCCGGTAATTCTAATTCTATTTGGATTTGATCTCTATCTACTTGAGGAAAGAATTGTTTGGGCAGATTGCTAAATTGAATGAAACCAGTTATCGGCAAAATTAAACCTAATAATATTCCTAACCAGGGAATGCTAAATATAGTTCGTAGAGTGACTTGGTAAAGTTTAGTTAAATAGGAATTTTTAAATCCGGTTTTCCACCATTTTTGTTGAGTAGATTGACAATAATAATGATGACCACTCTGATATATTTTTCCTGCGAAACCAGAACCTATTGTTAGAGAAAATAATAAAGAAGAAATAACAGCTAAAATCACACTAATACCAATACTACCAACAAATTCTCCAGTCGTACCAGGAAGTAATACAACTGGTAAAAAAGCCAAAGCTGTAGTCAAAGTTGATGCTGTTAATGGCCAAAATAAATTATTAATTGTATTATTAATAGCAGTTTCAGCTTTTAATCCTAAAGCCATATTTCTAGTAACTTCATCAACAACAATAATTGCTGTATCAATCAATAACCCTAAAGCTACGATTAATCCAGTTATTGACATTTGATGTAGAGGAACATTCAGAAATTTCATCATTCCTAAAACCATACAACTTGACAAAGGCAATGCCAAACCCACAACAATTGCTGATTTCCAACCCATTAAAAATACTGTAATCCCAAATACCAGTATCCCACTCATTAATAGATTCAAAATCAGAGTTTTTAAACGGGTTTCAATATAATTACTTTGATTAAAAATAATCTCCAGTTTCAGACCTTGACCAAGTTCTTGACGGAATTTTTCTATAACTTTTTCCGCCGCTCTTGCCCAGACATCTATTTGATAATCTGATTCAACAAATACAGCTAAAGCAGAAGCAGGATAACCATTAATTAATGCTAGTTCATTCGGTGGTTCAGCAATTGTTTTGCTCACTTCAGCAATGTCTGCAAGTCGAGTGAATTGCCCTTGGTTACTAAAGCTAATTGGAATATTTTTAATCCGCTCTAAGGAATCTAAATCTGAATCAACTTCTAGAAGTAAATCATTATTTTGACCGCGAAATAGACCGGAAGAAACCTTAGCATCACTCTGTTGAATTTGTTCTGATAATTGTTGGGAAGTCAGACCAATACTAGCTAACCGAGCTGCATCAATTTCTACTACTATTTCTTCTTGAGGATTGCCAAATTCAGCAATTTTTTTTGTTCCTGGTAATGTTAATAATTCATCTTTCAACAATTCAGATAAACGAGTGAGAATCGCATAATTGGGCTTTGTATCTTGCTCCCAAGTTAAAGCAGTAATCATGGCATAAGCTTTGGCTTCAAGTTCTTCTAATCGTGGTTTACTTGTACCAGTAGGTAATTGGGTATCAACTTGATTTAATTGTTCTCTAATTCTTAACCAAACTGTATCGGCGTTTATTTCTTCAACTGAATCTAATAGTTCAATAGTAATAATTGAACTTCCTACCCTAGAAATTGAATCATAGTTTTTAATTTCTTCAATTTCAGAGAGTTCTGCTTCTATTTTTTCTGTGACTAATGTTTCCACTCGTTCCGCATCAGCTCCCGGCCAAAAAGTGTTGATGACTGCAAAACGGATAGTTAATTCTGGGTCTTCGAGTCGGGGCAATGTCAAAAAGGATGATATTCCCCAAGCAACAATTATTAGTATTGCCAGTATTAATAATCGAAAGTTCCGATAAAATAAAGTAGTCATTTCAGTTATCAGTGTTTTTTGTTATTGACTTCTATGGCGATATCCGGAATAAAAAAATGTAGGAGTAATGTAGGAGTTTGGATAACAAATCCCTAAAATAAAATGTTACGATGGATGACCTACATTCCGTACCTCAAAATGTAGTATCTCAAGCGAGCTATTAAAAGCCTTGTCTAGTAATAACTATAAAGTTTGTAAGTAAAAATAGATATTACATAAGCTATTGACAAGAAATATTAATAATAGAGGCCATAATCCACTTTCTTTCTTAAAAATACTCTTATAGTATGTTTGAAGTGCGTAATGTGGGATAGAACATATTTGGTATGCAATTGCTAACCTGTAGAATACAACCCCAAGACCTGAATGCTTACAGCAGAAAGCAGAATAACTATTAAATAAAGATAGACTCTTTTTAGACTAAGATAATTGAAGAAATTATCTAACAAAAATAACTTTCAATCGCTATAATAAACATAGGTTAATTAATTTTAATTTATCATGGAAAATATTACCATTCAAGTTGACCCTGAAATTGCCAAAGCTTACCGAGAAGCAGTACCAGAACAACAGCGAAAAATCCAAACAATTGTTAATAATTGGCTTAAATCAATTATACAAGAGAAATCTTTAGCACAAATTATACAAGAAATGCAGGAACAAGCTAAAGCAAATGGATTAACACAAGAAATTTTAGACCAAATACTGGAAGATGAATAAACTACGATTAGTTATTGATACCAATATTTTAGTCAGTAGTATTTTGATTGAATCATCTCTTCCTGACATTGCTTTTAAAGAAGCAAGACAAATTGGTACTATTTTATTTTCTGATGTAACATTTCAAGAATTACAAGAAGTCTTGACTCGTTCAAAATAATTGAAGAGAAACTCAAACAAAAATAACTTTCAATCGCTATAATAAGCATAGGTTAATTGACTTTAATTTATCATGGAAAATCTTACCATTCAAGTTGACACTGAAATTGCTAAAGCTTACCGAGAAGCAGAACCGGAAAAACAGCAAAATGTGCTTCTTATTTGTAATCTTATTCTTAAAGAACTTTTGAAAAATACAAGTTTTGAAGAAATTGTGCAACAAATTCGTCAGGAAGCGGAACAAAATGGTTTAACACCTGAAATATTAGAAGAATTATTAAAAGATGAGTAGATTACGAGTTATTTTAGACACTAACATCTTAATTAGTGGACTATTGTTATCCTCATCAACTTCTCAACAAGTTTTTGATCAAGTTACAGCAAAAGAAATTATGTTAATTTCTGAGGATACCTATCAAGAAATATCTCAAACTTTAATTCGCAAAAAGTTTGACAAGTATATATCTTTAGAAAAAAGACTTCAATTTATTTCTACTCTAAGAAACAAAGCAGAGATAATTAATATTACTGAAACAATTGATATTTGTCGAGATCCTAAAGATAATAAATTTTTAGAATTAGCTATTTCTGGAAATGCCACTCATATTATAACAGGAGATAAAGACTTATTAGAATTGCATCCCTTTCGAGGAATCCCCGTTTTAACTCCAAAGCAATTTTTAGAATTTATTAAAGACATAAAATCATGAAATAGATACCATACAAAAGGAGATAGAGAATAGATATAGCAATCCTATTTTAGTTGTAATATTTTAGTGGTAGTTACGAATCTAGGGAAAAGTGGAAGCATCTTGCTCCCGCTACTTCCACAAATTTCCTACACTTTCGACTCTACTCCTTATTTCTTTTACCAAAATTTGCCAGAAGTAAATAACAACAGGGAACCAAATAGAGCGCAACCAGTGTCGCACCACCAACACCACCAGCGATCGCTACTGCTAAAGGAGGCCAAAAACTACCACCTTGTACCAATAAAGGAACAAACCCGATCATTGTGGTTAAGGTTGTAGCAACCACATGACGAGTGGAACCCATAACTACTTGGCGAATAGCTCGGCGGTTACCTGTGGATGCTTGTTCGTCTTCTAAGATGGCAGCCAAAACTACTACTGAGTCGTTAATAGCGATTCCCACCAAACCAAATGTGCCGATGAGACTCATAAAACCGAAGGGATAACCAAATAACCACAGACTAAAAAATCCTAAACCAACAGCACAAACAGCAACTGCACCAATAATAGCAGTTGCTCGGAAGGAATTTAAGGATAAAACTAAAATTGAGGCGGCTAACAAAAATACCAGAGGTAAGGTAGCAAACAAACCACCTTCAGCATCATCTTGTTGTCCCGCCTCTCCAGCAAGTTCTAACCAATACCCGGATGGTAACTCAAAGTTGGCATCATTTAACCGTTGTTGCCACCCCTGCAAAACTTCGGATGGTAACACCCCGGCAGCAATAAAACCTTGAATCGAATTTATTCGTCTGCCATTACGTCTTTTAATCACGGAAAATTCTGGCTGTAATTCTACTTCTGCTAAAGCGGAAAGAGGTATTGTATCAGTGGCACTAAATCGGTTTTTATTTAAACTCGAACCAGTAGGTTGTAAATCTAGGGATCTAATTTGGTTAATATCTCCCCGTTGAGTATTCGATACTCGCACTCGCACTGGTATTTCTTCCGTATCTTCAATAATTGAACCTCCTAAATTTCCCTCTAATGAAGTTTCTAATTGTTGTGAAACAGAGGTAGAATCTAATCCTGCTAAACGAACTTCTTCTTCATCTATTTGTAGTGCTAATTGAGGTCTAACTTCACTTAAAGTTTCGCGAGTATGAGTTACATTCGGAACTTGAACTAAGAGACTTCTTGCTTCTTCTCCTAATTCTTGTAAACGTTTTAAATTAGGACCATAAATTCTGATTTCTACTGGTGCATCAAAAGGAGGTCCTTGTTCTAATCTTCTAATCATAACTTGAGCTTCAGGAAATGCAGTATCAACTTCTGCTTGGAGTTCATTAACAAATTCTGACTTAGCAATTGAATTTAACTGTAAAAATCCTTGAGCATAATTTGTAGCTTCTCTACCTGCTGTTATGTTGTAATAATATCGAGGAGAACTACGTCCTAAAAACCATTGCACTTCTTCAATTTCTGGATGCTTTAATAATAGGTTTCTGACTTCTATAGCTGTATTTTTAGTTTTCTCAATGGAGATTAAACCAGGTAATTCTAATTCTATTTGTACTTGGTCTCTGTCTACTTGAGGAAAGAATTGTTCGGGGAGAGTGCCAACTTGAATTAAGCCAATTATTGGTAAAATAAAACCCAATAATACTCCCAACAAAGGAAGACTAAATATACTTCGTAGACTGAATTGATAAACTTCAGCTAAAAAGGAATTTGTAAATCCGGTTTGCCACCATTTTTGTTGAGTATTCTGGGAATAGTTATGATGATTATTATTGTATAGTTTTCCTGCTAAACCAGAACCTACTGTTAGAGACAATATTAAAGAAGAAATAACAGCTAAAATTACACTAACGCCAATAGTGCCAACAAATTCTCCAGAGTTACCAGGAAGTAACACAACAGGCAAAAAAGCTAAAGCTGTAGTTAAAGTAGATGCCGTTAATGGCATAAACAAATGATTAATTGTCTTATTAATAGCAGCTTCAGGTTTTAATCCAGAAACTACATTTTTACTAACTTCATCAACAACAATAATTGCTGTATCAATCAATAATCCTAAAGCTACAATTAATCCAGTTATCGACATTTGATGTAGAGGAATATCGAGAAATCTCATCATTCCTAAAACCATACAACTTGATAAAGGTAATGCCAAACCCACAACAATTGCTGATTTCCAACCCATTAAAAATACAGTAATTCCAAATACCAATATTCCACTTATTACTAGATTCAAAATCAGGCTTTGTAAACGGGTCTCAATATAACTACTTTGATTAAAAATAACCTCCAGTTTTAGACCTTGACCTAAGTCTTTGCGGAAATTTTCTATAGCTGTTTCTGCGGATTTTGCCCAGAGGTCTATTTGATAATCTGAATTAACAAATACAGCTAAAGTCGAAGCCGGATGACCATTAATTAATGATAGTTCGCTGGGTGGTTCGGCAATTGTTTTTCTAACTTCAGCAATGTCACTAAGTCGAGTAAATTGCCCTTGGTTACTAAAATTAATAGGAATATTTTTAATCCTCTCTAAGGAATCTAAATCTGAAGCAACTTCTAGAAGTAGATCGTTATTTTGACCGCGAAATTGACCAGAAGAAACTTTAGCATCGCTCTGTTGAATTTGTGCTGATAACTGTTGGGGAGTAATACCAATACTAGCTAACTGAACAGCATCAATTTCTACTAATATTTCTTCTTCAGGATTACCAATTTCAAATACTCTGTCTGTTCCTGGTAACGCTAACAATTCATCTTTCAACAATTCAGATAAACGGGTAAGAATTGCATAATTAGGTTCAGTATCTTGCTCCCAAATCAAAGAAAGAATCATAGCATAAGCTTTAGCTTCAAGTTCCTCTAGTCGTGGCTGACTTGCACCAGCAGGTAATTGGGAAGTAGCTCGATTTAATCGCTCCCTAATTCTTAACCAAATTGTATCAGAAATTGTTTCATCAACCGAATCTAATAATTCAACATTAATAATTGAAGTTCCTACCTGAGAACTAGAATAATAGTCTTTTATTTCTTCAATTTCAGATATTTCTGCTTCTATTTTTTCTGTAATTAATGTTTCTACTCGTTCGGCATCCGCTCCCGGCCAAAAAGTTGTAATAACAGCACCGCGAGGAGTTAATTCTGGGTCTTCAAGTCGTGGCAATGTGAAAAAGGATGATATTCCCAAAGTGAGAATTATGAGTATTGCCAGTATTAATAATCGAAAGTTTCGGTAAAATAAAGTAGTCATTTTAGTTATCAGTTATATTTTAGTTAAGGATTTTTTTTGCTAAATTTATAATTTATCAAAGCTAATTTTTATTTGAATTATTACATTAAATCTGAATAAAAACTATTATCCAGTCATTGCGACTGGAACGGATTTGACAACTTCCTGAGACAATAATTATTAGTATTGCCAGGATTAATAATCGAAAGTTTCGGTAAAATAAAGTAGTCATTTCAGTTATATTTTAGTTAAAAATTTTGATGTTAATTACAGCTCGTAGTTGGGCTTTAGCCCGAACTGTAGATAGGGCTAAAGCCCAACTACAAACAAAAACTTTTTTATCACTCATTATCCAGACATGGTATTACTCACTGAAAAATTAAGGTATAAAGCCTCTCCATTCATGGAGAAAAAAAAATTCTTTTTATTCAATCCTTCTATTACAGAAGAGGTAATTATTAATTATTAATTGTTAATTATTAATTATTCACTCCCACTCCCCCTGTAATGTAAATGCTCCCCAATAATACGGACTCATCCCCTGCTCTAACATTTGCAACTGCCCTGCCCGCAATGCCTCTACAGGCGATCGCCCCTGCTCCAACATTCCTTGATAAAACTGTGACATCAAGTCCGCTGTTCCAGAATCATCCACTCGCCACAACGAACCAACTACCCGTTTTGCCCCTGCATACATAAATCCTCTTGTCAACCCTACCAAACCTTCTCCTTTAATATCCTTGCCTTTGGCTGTTTGACACGCACTCAATACTACTAATTCTGCTGGTAAGTTCAGATTGAAAATGTCATTGAGTCGCAGGAAACCGTTTTGCCAGTTGCCATTTTTATCGACTAACGACATGATAACCCCTGATAATTCTGGTTGCCTGCCATTAGCAAAACCGTGGGTAGCAAAATGTACAATCTGATATTTGCTTAATTCCTGACTGGTTGCTTTTTCTCGGTTAGCTTGGAAGTCGAAAACTTGAGTGCGTTCTGACTCTGGCACTAAAGCCATAATTGCTTCTGCTTCAGTGCGAGTCGCAGGAAGTCTATCCCACTCAATACCCGCATCCCTAGCCGATCTATCTAATTTTTGTGCCTCTAGGGGTAAACCACGACTGCCGTTTTCTGATGTAGATATTGTGGTAATTTTTCCTGTCATTCTGCTATCTTCCGGGCTGAATACCGGATCGGCAATAATAGCAACTTTTTTCGGGGCAAGTTTCCGAGATTTTGTGCCGTTGCGGATGTTGGCAATAGTAGTAGCTGAGGGAAGATGTACTATTTCGTGGTTAACTATTAAAGGTTGATAACCATCACTTTCTCCATCGGTATTTGGTATTGATAAGGCAGAAAAAGGAATTTCTTGTAAGAAGCGATCGCCAACTATTAATAGACGTTTTTTGTTTAATTTATCGGCAACTGGTTTGAGCAGAATTTCTGTCAACTCATCGGCAGCACTATCAACTTTTGTCATATCGTTGCGTTCCCGTGGGTTTGTAATTTTAACCATCAATTCTATGGCAGCATTTTTAATTTCTGCTTCAGGAGGAAGTTGATAACTGTAGATGCTGTCTTTGGTGACTGCCCACAAATAGCTGTTTTCTTCACCCAAGGAATATTGTAGAAGTAAGGTGTCGTCATCTAATACCCGTTGTTGAACTTCCTTGAGGGTGAGAGGTTGAGGTTGGGTTAGGGCTGCATAATTTGGGCTAGTAGTACGAATTTTGGCGCGGAGTTTGTCGTATTCATCTATGAGTTCGTCTCTTGTTTGTTCGATGTTAGCTTTTTGTTCGGGAGTGTATTCTCCACTGAGGAGTCGGATACGTTGGGTTTCGATAGTGTTGAGTTGTTGTTGGAGTTTTCTTTCTGCTGTGGCGAGTTGGGGATCTATTCCTTGGCGGATATCGACACTAGCTTCGTTGAGGAGTTCGAGGAGGGTACGGGCACGACTGCGTTCGCTGGCATGGAAGGCTTTGGAGTCATAGTCTTGGTTGGGGTTTTGTTGGTGCAGTTCCATGAGTAAGTCGATGTAGAATTGGTATCTATCATGGACGGTGGCAAAGTAAGAGGCGCGGAGTTCAGGACTATCAACTTTGGTACGGAGAGCTTCGATTATTTCTAGGGATTTTTCTATGAAAGTTAGGCTTTCGGTGAGGTTGCCTTCGTCTCGTTTTACCCAAGCTATATTATTAAGAGTGGTAGCTTCCCCTCCTTTATCCCCTACTTGCCGCCTGAGAGGTAAAGCTTGATTGTAGTAATTGAGTGCTTTTTGTTGTTCTCCTAAGCCATCGTAGACATGGCCAATATTATTGAGAGTTATTGCTTCCCCTCGTTTATCCCCTACTTGCTGAAGTATAGGTAAAGCTTGATTGAAGAAAGTCAGTGCAAGTTGTTGTTCTCCTAAACTATCGTAGACATAACCAATATTATTGAGAGTGGTAGCTTCCCCTCCTTTATCCCCTACTTGCCGCCTGAGAGGTAAAGCTTGATTGTAGTAATTGAGTGCTGTTTGTTTTTCTCCTAAGTCACTGTAGACAACGCCAATATTATTGATCGTGGTAGCTTCCCCTCGTTTATCCCCTACTTGCTGAAGTATAGGTAAAGCTTGATTGAAGAAAGTCAGTGCTGTTTGTTTTTCTCCTAAACTATCGTAGATACGGCCAATATTATTGATCGTGGTAGCTTCCCCTCGTTTATCCCCTACTTGCTGAAGTATAGGTAAAGCTTGATTGAAGAAAGTCAGTGCTGTTTGTTTTTCTCCTAAGTCATCGTAGGTACGGCCAATATTATTGAGAGTGGTAGCTTCCCCTCGTTTATCCCCTACTTGCTGAAATAGAGGTAAAGCTTGATTGTAGTAATTGAGTGCTAGTTGTTTTTCTCCTAAGCTAGAGTAGATACGGCCAATATTATTGAGAGTGGTAGCTTCCCCTTCTTTATCCCCTACTTGCTGAAATAGAGGTAAAGCTTGGTTGAAGAAAGTCAGTGCTGTTTGTTTTTCTCCTAAACTATCGTAGACAGAGCCAATATTATTGAGAGTGGTAGCTTCCTCTTCTTTATCCCCTACTTGCTGAAGTATAGGTAAAGCTTGATTGTAATAATTGAGTGCCTTTTGTTTTTCTCCTAAGCTAGAATAGACAGAGCCAATATTATTGAGAGTGGTAGCTTCCCCTCGTTTATTCTCTACTTCCTGAAATATAGGTAAAACTTGATTGTAGTAATTCAGTGCAAGTTGTTTTTCTCCTAAGCTAGAGTAAACAAGACCAATATTATTGAGAGTAGTAGCTTCCAGTCCTTTATTCCCTACTTGTTTGTATAGAAGTAAAGCTTGATTGTAGTAATTGAGTGCAAGTTGTTTTTCTCCTAAACTATTGTAGACAACGCCAATATTATTGAGAGTGATAGCTTCCCCTTCTTTATCCCCTACTTGTTTGTATAGAGGTAAAGCTTGATTGTAGTAATTGAGTGCAAGTTGTTTTTCTCCTAAGCCATCGTAGATACCGCCAATACCAAGGATAGTGGTAGCTTCCCCTTCTTTATCCCCTACTTGTTTGTATAGAGGTAAAGCTTGATTGTAATAATTGAGTGCAAGTTGTTTTTCTCCTAAGCTAGAGTATATAAGGGCAATACTATTGATAGTGGTAGCTTCCCCACGTTTATTCCCTACTTGCTGAAGTATAGGTAAAGCTTGCTTGTAGTAATTGAGTGCTGTTTGTTTTTCTCCTAAGCTAGAGTATATAAGGGCAATACTATTGATAGTGGTAGCTTCCCCACGTTTATTCCCTACTTGCTGAAGTATAGGTAAAGCTTGCTTGTAGTAATTGAGAGCCTTTTGTTTTTCTCCTAAGCTAGAGTAGACACTGCCAATACCAAGAAGTGTGATAGCTTCCACTCCTTTATTCCCTACTTCCTGAAGTATAGGTAAAGCTTGATTGTAGTAATTGAGTGCAAGTTGTTTTTCTCCTAAGCTAGAATAGACAGTGGCAATACCAAAGAGAGTGGTAGATTCCCCTCCTTTATCCTCTACTTCCTGAAATAGAGGTAAAGCTTGATTGTAGTAATTGAGTGCTGTTTGTTTTTCTCCTAAGCTATCGTAGACAAGGCCAATATTATTGAGTGTAAGTGCTTCTATTCTTTTATCCCCTACTTGCTGAATTATAGGTAAAGCTTGATTGTAGTAATTGAGTGCTGTTTGTTTTTCTCCTAAGCTATTGTAGACACCGGCAATATTATTGAGTGTAAGTGTTTCCTTACTCAAGTTACCCGTTTTTCTAAATAGTAATAGTGCCTCTTCCCATTTAGCAATGGCTTGACTTAGAGATTCTGCTGTACTTTGCTTCTGTAGTTCCTTTCCCTCATTAAATAATCTTTCTGCCTCAGCATTGGGATCTGTTTGAGCCACAACTTCTCCCCCATTAACAATATTGGGCAAGATTAATACAGGAAAACCGACATTAAATAACATCAGACTATTAAAACTAAGAATAGACAACCATCTCTTAGGAGAAACCATAAATTTAACCTTTACCCCACAACTAAAATTTTCATTTATTATATTTCTGGTTTTAGAGAAGATATGCAAAATTCAACCTCAAATCAATCAGCAAATTCACAACAAATCTAGGAATTTCTCAAGGTCTATTCTTGCCTGTTTTAAAATTACGGCTAAAGTCGAACGCTTAACAGAGCGATGAGCTGGAACAGTCAATTTTAACACTCCATCTGGCATTTGTTTGTGCAACCGAATATGACTACCCCTTTGAGGCACTACTACCCAGCCATCAGGTTTTAAAGCAGCAATAATTTGCGTGTAGGAAAGATTGGGAACTTTACTCATAATACTAATTCCTTGACGATCGCCCCTGCCGAAATAGGAAATTCATCTTCAATAGGTTCAAGGTAAAGTTCTATAGCTTCTTGAATATTAGTCATTGCTTCTTCAATGGTTTCTCCTTGACTAATACAACCAGGAAGTGATGGAACATAAACGGTATATCCACTTTCCTCACTTGCTTCTAATACTACTTTTATATTCATAATAGACATCTCCAAAATTGGATGATTTAGTAATAATAATGTAGGTTGGGTTTCGCTATGAAAAGCGACAGAGTAACCCAAAAATTTTTAATTTTTGTTGGGTTTCCTGATGTCAACCCAACCTACAAACTTAGGTCTTTTTAACTACCTGGATCGAGAAACTGTTCCACGGTATCCAAAGGCAAAGAAAGAGCCTCAGCAACTTGGGCAGTAGTTAAACCCATAGCCAATAATTTAGGAATAGCTGCTAACTGCTGTTGAGCAATAGTATTTCGTTCCTCTTCAGCAATGTCAGCTCGTTGTTCAGCAACTTCAGCCCGTTGTCGCTCTTGTTGTCTTTGTGCCCGTATTTCTATAGGAGTAACAAAACGCTCTCCATCAGGCCGATACAGTTGTAATTCTGTACCTTCTTTTTCAAAGCGAACTCCTAAGCGGGGACTAACCCAACCCTCCATTAATTTTATGGGAGTTAAAATTTGTCCCGAACGCAGCCAACCTTTTAACCTACCTGTATCTGGATTATAAACATAGTATTCTTCTACTCCGAATTGAGTATAGAACTCTAATTTTGTTCCTTCTAACTCCTTAATACTATTACTAGGAGAAGCTATTTCAAATACAACTTGGGGAGGAATATTATCTTCTTCCCATTGTTTGTAGGAACGGCGATCGCCTGGAGGACAACCGAAAACCACCATGGCATCGGGAGCTTGTTTAACCCAAGGTTGTCTGTATTGGGGATACCAAAATAGGTCTCCAGCAACGAAAACATTAGGGTCATCTTTATAGAGATCGGCTAAACCCCAAACAATAACAGTAATTAAACGAAATTGAACAGTATTATCAGCCAAGGGTAAACCATCACTTTCTGGATATATAATTTCTGGTGTTGTAGAAGATGTCATTTCAGTTATAGCGCTACGCGCTAGGGAATAGGGAATAGGGAACAGGGAATAGTCAAATGTTCAAGGATTTTTCGTATAGGGAAAAGCTCCGCTAACAGGATTTAGAAATGTCCTAGAATTTTCTTTTTTACTCCCTTTGAATTTGATATTATACCAGTTTAGTAGGTTGGGTTTTGGGCTGTCGCCGACATGAAACGCTTCCCGGCATGTTTGCGGAGCATTCCGTCAGGAAAAAGCGACAGCACAACCCAACAATTATAACTTTTTGTTGGGTTTCCTGATGTCAACCCAACCTACAAAGTTTCCTAAACTTCATCTCACTTCTGACTTCTGACTTCTAACTTCTGACTTCACAAACTGCCCCGGAGCTAATTGATTAGTTCCAGTAGTCACAACCAAATCTCCCGGTTGCAATACTCCCCGCACCAGACTCCGATCGCCCTCCGTATGCAAAACCTCAACCATTCGTTTTTCAGTCTGATAAGTTCCCAGAGGTAAATCCAAATCTGACTTATCGGGAGAAACCAAAGCAAAACAAGCTAACAACCCCCGCTCTCCCCAAACCAAAGCAGAAGTTGGCAACCAATATCCCTCCATATTTTCAATCTTATTAAGTTCCAAACGCACAACAGTACCTGGAGCAACAGCTTGCGGTAGTGCCAAAATTACACTTTGAGTCCGAGTCGTAGAATCTACCTCTGGTAAAATCGACAAAACTTTCGCACTATAAGTTCTATCTCCCACCCTGACTTCCTCCACACTACCTATTCTTAAACGACTAGCTTGAGTTGGCGGCACCCCAACCCGAACTTTCCTGTCACCACCCTCCACAAAACGCACAACACTCTGGGCAGCATTAACCACAACTCCTTCATCTAAATTACGAACAGAAACAGTGCCAGAAAAAGGAGCATAAATAATACTTTTTCTCAAAACAACATCAACTTCAGAAATTTGTGCCTCAAAACGTTTAACTTCTGCTTTTTGAGCTTCTATTTGTTCGACGCGAGTTCCAGCGATAAGTTCATCTAATTGACTTTGCACCTGACGCACTCTAGCACGTTGAGCTTCTATCTGTTCGATGCGAGTTCCAGCGATAAGTTCATCTAATTGACTTTGCACCTGACGAACTCTAGCTTGTTGAACTTCTATTTGTTCGATGCGAGTTCCAGCAATAAGTTCATCTAACTGACTTTGTACTTGACTAACTCTAGCTTTTTGAGCCTCTATTTGTTCCGAGCGAGTTCCTGTTTGTAGCTTTTCTAATTCACTCTGCGCTCTCTCAAGTCTAGCATTCAGAGTATCAGTCTCAGTAGCAGCTTCATCAAGTTGTTCTAAAGAAATTGCTCCTTCTTTATAAAGTCCTTCACGTCTTTTTTCTCTAATTTCAGCTAATTCTACTTGTTCCTCTAAGTCTAATAATGCCGAACGCGCTGCTTCAATATCTTCGGTGCGCGGCCCCGTTTGCAGTTCTTGTAATCTAGCTTGTTCTTGAGCTAGGGATGCACGAGTTGCTGCAATTACTTCTACCCTCGGCCCCCTTTGCAATTCTTGTAATTTGGCTTGTTCCTGAGCTAATGATGCACGAGTCGCTGCAATTACTTCTACCCTCGGCCCCCTTTGCAATTCTTGTAATTTGGCTTGCTCTTGAGCGAGGGATGCCCGGGTGGCTGCAATAACTTCTACCCTCGGTCCTCTTTGCAGTTCTTTCAGGTTGGCGATCGCTCTTTCTTTCTGCGCTATTAATACTGCTCGTTGGGCTTTTGTTTGGCTGGTGTCCAGTTGAGCGATCGCTTGTCCTTTGCCTACTTTTTCTCCTTCTTCTATAAATATAGATTGAAGTAAACCAGATTGCTCGAAGCCAAGTTCGCTAGTCCGTTTAGCTTCTACAATTCCTGTATAACTTTGAGAAGTTGAGTAGGAGTTGACTAATTTTACAGGGATAGCTTGAACAGAAAGGATATTGGGAAGAGAATTTTCTGAGGTTGGTTTAGCAGAAATCCTTTGATTCTGGAGAAATTTTAGAGTGCCAAAAGTTATTGCTAAAATAATTACTAGGAGGCTAACTCCAATCAATTTCTTTTCCTTGCCTTTCGGTTTGAAGTTGGCAGTCTCAGATTGAATTGGTAAAGTTTCTATCTCATCAGTTAAGATTGTCACTTTACCATTTGTTTCATGGGGTTTAGAGTCTAACAATTTGTTGTCTGTCATTGGTTTTTGCTCTAAAGATTATTTGTCATTTCAGTTATTAGTCAATCGCCTCTCAAATTTAGTCAAAGCAAGAATTAACTTCTCAACTCCTAACTTTTGACTTTTGACTTTTGACTTTAATTTGTTATTAGCCACAGATTGTTCAGGCTTTAATATTTCTTTAATAAACACTCTCTAGCTTAACAATATAGCAGTCGTCATTACCAATCGGCATATTTTCTCTCCTTTCAAATTTAGTCAGAGCAAGAATGTAAGGGCGAATAGCCATTCGCTCCTACTGAGATAAATGGCCATATTTTATAAATTTTTCAAACAGTCGTTTGATATATTAAAATTAAAACATACGTTTAAAATAATTGCAAGAGTAGCTAATTGATGATTAAATCAAACAAAGCTGCATATTCTGGAAAACAAACATAAGATTGAATGGGTAAAAACTCAACTATTGACACAAAGGAGCAAATTCTCAATGCTGCCGAGAAACTGTTTGCCTCTCTAGGTTTTGCTGGAACTTCACTAAGGGCCATAATTCGGGAAGCGGATGTAAATTTGGCCGCCATTCATTATCATTTTGGTTCCAAAGAAGAACTATTTAGTGCAGTAGTCCGACGAGTAGCACAACCCATCGTCGAAGAACAACTACAACAACTGACAATTCTAGAAGAGTCAGACAACCTTCCTTCAGTTCCAGAAATTTTCACAGCTTTTGTCGCCCCTCCCCTACAGATGATTCAACAGGGATCGGAAGAATGTCGGATTCATGCACAATTTATGGGGCGTTGTCGTGCTGAACCTTACCCAGTCCAAAAACTAGCAGAGCAAGAATTTAGAAACAGTCAACAAAGATTTCTATATATATTAACAAAAGTGCTACCCGATCAATCTCCCACAGAATTGAAGTGGAAACTTGATTTAGTAGTTGCGATGCTAGTGCGCACTTTGAATCAAATGGAACAATCAGAAATATTAAGTGAGGATAATTCACTTGAAGATATTGATAAACTTGTGCAGCGTCTTGTGACTTTTATTAGTTATGGAATTAGTGCTTAAGAGAATTTAGAATTCAGAATTCAGAATTTAGAATATAAAAGGATTTTGATTCATCTCAATTGTTCTTACATATCTCATAAATCAACAGAATTCAGAATTTAGAATTCAGATGATTGCTATATGTTTATAATTCCATCTATACTCCCTCACTCCCTCACTCCCCTACTCCCCCACTCCCCTACTCCAATTATGCCCTATAGTAAATTTACCCTAAGCAAAGCCGTAGAAGATTTTCAACTAACTATCGTTGAAGGCGCTCGCTTTCTGCCAGAAGTTCCGCAAATTAATCCTACTGCTTTACTCAAAGATACTCTCAAAGAAACAGTACCTTGGGCGATCGCTGTCGGTAGTAAAAAAGCTCGTTCCGAAGGCATTATTAACCCAGTCTTATTAGAAGTAAAACGTCAGCTCAAAGGCAAAATTAGTGTTTTTTCTGGTGAAGAGTTTGCCGTACAACCAGAAGTCGATCTAACTGGGTACGTTGATTTTCTCATTAGTCGTTCTCCAGAGCAATTGTTTATTAAAGCGCCTGCGGTAGTTTTGGTTGAAGCGAAAAAAGAGGACTTGAAACCAGCTATCGGACAATGTTTAGCAGAAATGGTAGCAGCTCAACGCTTTAATCAACAGAAACAACAACCAATTTCAACTATCTACGGTACAGTGACAAGCGGTACAGTTTGGCGATTTCTCAAACTAGAAGAGCAAACAGTAACAATTGATTTAACAGATTATCCATTGCCACCCGTTGAGCAGATTTTGAGTTTTCTGGTTTGGATGGCAAATTAAAAGTCAAAAGTCAAAAGTTAAAAGTCAAAAGTTAGAATTAATTTTTGATATTAAATCTCAACAAACAGAAGTAATAAAGCAATTTTTCAGTTCTACCAACTTATTAATAAATATATTCAATTATCCGATAAAGATAATCTTATTTATTGCCAAGTTATATGAAATACAAAAAATTGTGCAAATATATGAATCTCCCCATTTCCCCATCTCTCCATCTCCCCATCTCCCTATCAATCTTTAGTATCAAACATTATTACTTGAAAAGTTAAATTTATCCTTAAAAGTTACATCGATCCTTAATTAATTCTAATTTTGTTATTTTTGTTATTGAAATAAATTTTAATTACTCTATACTTTTAATTGAAAGTAATTTTCAATAAAGTAATTCGTGTTGGGATCGATCTCTGTAGTATATAAGCCGAACTAGACGACAGTTTAAAAGGCTTTTTTAGGATCAGAGCAAAGTCTATCTCAGGATGTCGTGCTTGATTGCAAATTTTCTGTTGTTGTCGCGAAATGGATTTAGAATTATGGATTCTGCAACTCTTATGGTCTTTTTTATTGCTTTTCTAACGGTTGCAATAACATTGTTTTCAATTTATATAGCATTTGGTCCAAACTCTAAATACTTAGAGGATGGAATGATGAATCATAGTCATGGACCTGGTGGTCATACTCATAGTCATGGACTTTTTGGTCATAGTCATGGACCTGTTGGTCATAGTCATAGTTATGGATCTGTTGGTCATAGCCATAATCACGATCGCGTTAACAGTCACGAATATGAACACAAGGTTGTTTTTTCAAGCGCAGAGAAAAAAGCAGGTGACGTTGAAACAGCGATCGAAGAAAAACCAACGCTCAACGTATAGTTGGATTAGAGTCTAATTCTGAAACCTGTATTAAACTGTGCTTTTAACAATTTTACCATCAGTACATTTTTGATTAGTTCAAAACAACTAGAAAAAGTGTCTGATAATTAATATAACCAGTTTTTGAACAGATAATTACTCCTTTTTCGTTGAATTATACTAGACTGTTTCAGCTAAAACTAAGCATATAGAATAATCAGCAAAAAGTTGCTATTACAGATAAAAACTTTGACTAAAAATTGATAGTTAGAAGCAGGCGATCGCTTTTAATTGAAAGTAAAAAAAACAAGCGATCGCTTTTAATCGATCGCCATAAATAGGCGATCGTTTTGTGCTGGGAATTTATCCAATTAATCCTATCTGCATTTACTCAAAGATACCTTGAAAGAAAAGAAAGAAAAAGTACCTTAGGCGATCGCTGTGGGTAGTAAAAAAGCTCGTCCTGAAAATATTATTAGTCTAGTATTATTAGAAGTGAGAAGCGCTAGAGTTTGGCAGTTTCTCAAACCAGAAGAGCGAACTGTAATAATTGATTTAACAGATTATCCATTGCCACCTGTTGAGAAGATTTTGAGTTTTTTGGTGTGGATGACAAATAAAAAGTCAAAAGTTAAAAGTTAAAAGTAATCTCTGATATTAAATCCCAACAATAGGAGAGAAAGCTTACAATAATTTGGGTTTAGGTATAGTCAAGTTAATAGTAGAAGACGAAGCAAAGGCAGTGCAACAGGCAAAAATGTTGTCTGCAAAAGCAACGGCAGAACTAGAGGAGACTGAACGGCAAAAAGTGTTAGAATTAGTCAAAACAATTATTTTATACAAATTTCAAAATTTAGAACCAGAGGAGGTAATAGAAATGTTAGGCATGGAGGACTTTAAAAAATCTCGACTTTATCAAGGAATTAAGCGAGAGGGTATAGAAGAGGGGACATTATTAACTAAGTTGGAAATGGTGTCTCTATTGTTAAAACTGGGGTTGACTGTAGAAGAGATAGCGCAACGGTTGGAATTGACTCTGGAGCAAGTCCAACAAGCTGCTCAAAATCAAAAGAGGGAATAGGGAGTAGGGAGTAGGGAGTAGGGGAAAGAGTTGATGAATAAGACGGCGATAACAGATTTTAGAAGGGAATAGGTTTTACTGAAGGCGATCCCTCTTCTAAGGCAGTTGGTTTTGTCAGGAGCGATCGCTATAATGAATAATTGATAATTGCGCTCAAAAATAATTATCCATTATTCATTATCCATTATCCATTAATGAAGGAGGTTTAATGTTAGGCAAATCGACAAATAAAAACTGGTTCTCACGTTTTAGGTATATCTGTTTATTTTTGGCGACTATGGTAGTTTTGATCAGTTGCCAAACAGCTTTAGCTAATGGTGGTGGTAGGGAAAAATTTTCAGCAGTAGACAATATCTGGCTGTTATTAGCTGGCGCTCTAGTATTTTTTATGAATGCTGGTTTTGCATTATTGGAAGCTGGTTTATGCCGCAGTAATAATTCTATTAATGTCTTGGCGAAAAACTTAATTGTTTTTTGTGTGGCAGCGATCGCTTTTTGGATGTTTGGTTTTGGTTTGATGTTTGGTGATGGGTTAGATCATCCTCCTTGTACGGCAACTTTCAATCTAAATGACGAGAAAATAGTCAGTTATCTAGGACATTTTTCTCCCGTAACTGAATATAATCAGTTCGAGCAAAAGTCACAATTTATTCTACTGCCAAAAAATGATAATCCACTAGGTTTTCCTGAAGAGGGATTTTCTTGTTTGCAAGGTCAATTTCCCAACCGTTCCATAGCCTCTCTATTTTTCTTTCAATTAGCATTTGCTGGCATTGCAGCTACTATTGTTTCTGGAGCAGTCGCAGAAAGAGTTAGGTTTTGGGCATTTTTCTGGTTTAGTTTTATTTTGGTAGGATTTCTATATCCTGTTGTTGGTCATTGGGTATGGTCAGAATATGGTTGGCTCAAACAAGCATTTAATTTTATAGATTTTGCAGGATCTACCGTTGTTTGTACAGTGGGAGGAACTGCTGCTTTAGCAGGTGCTATACTACTAAAACCTAGATGGAATCGCTTTGGATATGACCCCCAGGAAGATTTAGATAGTCGTGTATCGTGGGAACTGTTGCCTCCTCAGTTTGAGAAGCAAAACTATTTTACTTACCCAAGTAATTTAACATCTGCTACTCTAGGATGTCTCATACTTTGGTTAGGTTGGTTAGGTTTTAGTGGTGGTTCCACATCCAATCTACAAAATGTAGGTCATATAGTTGTAGTTACTATGATGTCCGCAGCAACAGGTGGTATTGTTGCCATACTATCTACTCCCATAATTGCTTTATGGTCTCAAATATTTGAAAATAATCCAGAAACAGGAAAACCTCAACTTTTATCACTTATTAATGGTATATTAGGTGGGTTAGTTGGAGTAACTGCTTCTTCTGCTTATATTGATGTTCCTATTGCTGTTCTCATAGGTGCTGTTAGTGGAGTAATTGTTACTTTAGGTAGTTTACTATTAAGGTTATGGAAAATTGACGATCCAGTAGGAGCTATTCCCGTTCATCTTTTTTGCGGATTTTGGGGTACTGTAGCGGTATTTTGGAGTCTCAGAGGTACTGAAGTATATGAGAATAATTATAATGTTTTAGGTCAGCTAGGATCTCAAATATTAGGATGGTTCATTGTTTTTAGCTTTATTCTCATGTTCAGTTGGATAGCTTGGGTATCAATTGGGTGGGTTTTATACAGTTTCGATATAATTATTGGGCATAAAAAAAGATTATCTAACAAAGGAAATTTATTAGAAATAATGAATAGGGTAGCCAGACAAGGAATCAGAGTAACGCCAAAAGAAGAAATAGAAGGAAGTGATGGTTTTTGGGAAAATCCTATAGATATTTGAAGGTACTTTGTGTTAGTTAATCATTCAGTGGAGATACTGGGCAGTTATTTTTTAATTCAGTTAGTTTTTCTCTTATTTTCTCTCTTTCATCATCAAATAAAAATATATTAAGATCGTCGGATAACCAATCTTGTAATTGTTTTTGAATATCTGGAAATTTTTCATAATCCTCTGATATTTGACAGTATTCTTCTACGGCTTTTTCAAACTCAAAACTATTGATGCGCTCTTGTGCCTGCTGGTAAAAATATTCGTTATTTTTTTGCTCAGATAATTTCTCTTGTTGCTCATATAATATATTTTTATTTATTTTACTTGTGAAGGAATAGGCGAGACAATCATTTCCAGAACTATTTTGCTCAATTACTGCTTCAATCACCTTGTCTTTATTTGCCATAGACAATTTTTTATCTGATAATATCCATTCTGATAATAGATTTTCTACTTCTCTAACTTTTTCATATTCCGCAGTAATTTCACACCAAGGTTTTATAGCTTTGCCATATTCTCCAATATTTATTTTGTTCCACCCATAGCGGTAGAGCAATTCGTTATATTTTCTGTCTAATTCATAATCATAAGGACATTGTAAATCTAAACTTTCTTCTTTTCTAGACCATTCATTTCTTACTTTTTCGATGACTCGCGATCGCTCTTTTGCATCTCCTAAAGCTAGATTTATTTCTCCTAACAATTTAGAACATTCTAACCGAGAAGCCCCAGAATTGATTGAATTGCTAATCAAAGAAAATGAGTATCTTCCAAAAGTAACTATAATTAAATTCACCACAAACAAAGATAAAATTTTTGCTATTTGATTAGGTCTTTGAGTATTATTGTCTATTTCAAACAGGCTTTTATTTTTTTCAATAATTGTCTCTATTTGCAGTCTTTCCTCATCAGATAAGGGATAGTTTTTTACCAACCACAATCGGACTAACTCGACTTTTATTTTATAACCAAAGGTATTTTCTTCCAAAAAGCCATATTCAACTAAGCGTTTTCCCAAAGACTGCCAATTTTTTATATTAGTCTTTAGTCGGTTTTCTCCAACTTCATTTTGAGCTGCTGCTACTGCACGGAAAAATAGTTTTTCATTCTCATTCAAAGGTTCTAGAAAGCCTTGTAATACTGCTTGGCCTGCTTCCATTGCTTCATCTAAAATTAACTCTACATCATTACGAACTACCTTTTTTATTTCTTTTTCCCTACAATTCTTAAAAATGTAAAAGCATAGCAGTTGTGTTAAAGAAGGATGACCTGCGGATAATTGCCAAATAGCATTAATTGCATCTGAGCCATATTCTAATTTTCCCTTAACTGGTTTAACAAGCAAATTTTGTGTACTTTCCTTGTCCAGTAAACCAACTTCTATTGGAGGTTGTTTTTCTAAGAAGCTTTGCAGATAAGTCATCTCTTTTGCTGGTCTTCCAAAAACCAGAATAACAAATAGTTTTTTTTCTTGCTTAACAGCTTTTTCTAACTGTTCAAATAAGTATTCTCCAGGAGTAGATATTTTTGGATCTGCTCCTAAAACATCAAACTCATCTAAGATAAGAACAAGGTTTTTATCCGATAAATATTCATTAGTAATCTTTGGCAAAAAAAGCTTAAAAAAGTTGTATGAACTATCAGCTATTTCTCTTACTTGCTTCGGGATTCCATCAATAGTAGCAGTGATATCGTCAGCAAGATTATCTAGTATTGTAGGAATTGAGGTATCTTTATAACCTTGAAATGAAAAAGTAACAAACTTAAAACCGTTTTGCTCCTCAGTGAAAAATTGAGGTAGACAAGTTATCAATGAAGTTTTACCAATACGTCGCTGGACATGCAATAAAGTTATCTTGATATTAGCTTTGAAATTGTTTTTTATTTGTTCAATAGTTTCGTCTCTGCCATATAGCTGTTCTTTTTTATAAATTGGTTTGCCAAAAATATAAGGATTTAATGTTAAGTTGTTAGATTTCATCTTTCAATAAGGTTCAATGTACCTTATATGCTAAATTGTAATTCTTCATCATGCCATAAATAAGGATAAAAGTTCCTTAATACCGACTGCTAATTCTTTTACTGCATCTTTCCTCTTCCATAATTCATCCAATAGCTGGAGAATCATATCTACATCTTTTTGCTTGACAAATAAAAATATTTTTTCCCGCTGTGTAACATCCTCATCAACACCCTTAATGATAATTTCATTAATTACCCATTCCTTGAAAGCGGACGATGTTAAATCATAAATACCTTCATAATTTATATTCTCAGTTTTTGTAATTATTTTTCTGTTTTTTAGACTATTTAATACTTTATCTTTTTCTCTAAAAGACTTTCTGATTCCACTTAAATCATAATTCCTAATGTTTTTAACACGCCCTCCTAAGTCAGATAAAATAACTAAAAGTAATATTCCTTGTTCTGCCTGAGTGAACGATTTCCATATTCCATTTAATATTAACTTTGCCCGATCGTAAAACCGTTCATCTAGTTCTTCATATCTGTTTTTCAGTGTCTGTTTATCAATGTTTTCTCGACACAAACTGTACAAATCATAACAAATAATCTGAAAAAGTGCCGGATGACCCCCAGTAATACCTTTTACTTTTCTTTGAAGCTCTTTTTTATCTCTCCATTGTTTCGGCATTCTTTCCCACAGTTCTTTCATTTCATTATCATTAAATGGTTCAAGTGGAAAAGTAACAAGATACTCGCAAATTGATGTATCTTCTTTTAACACCTCAAGCAGTTTCTCTACCCGCTCCGAGGAAGTTATAATCATAGAACATTTTATACGTCTATGGTTATTAATACTTTTAAACTGTCTCAAAAGTTTTGATACTTCATTTGAGGGATAATTATTTTTTTTATCGAACAAAGCATCATAATTATCTATCAATAAAACTAACGGTTTTTCAGCACTAATTAATTTTAGTAGAGATTCTATTTCAGTTTTATTTATTGTGTCTTTAGCCAATATTTTTTGAATGTTATCTTTTAGCTTTGTATCATCTCCAGTTTTATCATATAATTCTCGTATAACTTCTTGCCAAAAGTTAGTTACAGATAAATTTTCTATAGATTCACAATTAATTTCCAGTACATAGTAATCATTAATATCAATGTTGTATTTTTTTATATCCCAATATCCAGGTTCAACTAAATATCTGAGTAATGAAGATTTTCCTATGCCTGAGCTACCATAAAAAAGACAATTACTATTTTGTTTAATTTGATTAAAGGCATTATTAATAATCTCTCCGCGACCAATAAAGTCCTCTGGTTCAACATATTTTCCGATCGTAAAAGGATTTTGTGTCAGACGACGAATTTTCAGATATACTTTTTTTAAATTAGTTTGAACTTCCTCGTTGTTTGGCTCTAGTTTAGATATTTCTTTCAGTTGTTGTTCTGCATATTTCAAAGACTCTAAATTATCTCGATCTGCTAATAAAATATAAATATATTGCCATCGAGCCTGACGCAAATCATTTTCTACTCTTAATTGTGTGAATTGGTCAATATTTTCATATTCTGTGAACCTATCAATTTTTTGATATAGTTTGTCAATATTTTCATATAATTTAATTGCTAAATCGAATCTTTTAGTACTGTGGTAAAGTTTAGCAAGTCTTAATTTAGCACTAAAGTGGTTAGGATTTTTGTTAATTACTTCGTTGTACTTTTCAATCTTACTATTAAGATCGCTTTCTTCAATTTTGCTTCCTTCCTCATAAAGAGCATTAGCTTCTATGTCAGCAATTTCTAACTTACGAATTGCCTGACCAAAAATTTTTAAGAAATCATTTTCAATTAACCAACGTTGAACAAATTCTACTTTTAATTTATAAAAATTCTTTAACAAACTAGAATCTTGCTTTTCTAAAAAATTCCATTTCTCCAAATTTTTCAAACTTTTTTTGAAGGCATCTGTTACAGAAACACCATAATCTTCTAAAATCACTAACTGCTCTTTTAAACCATTTATCTCTTGAGACTTTGCTACTGTCAAAAAAACGACTTTTTCATATATTGGTAATGAATTGCGTAAAGATGCTAATCCTAATTGACAATTAGTAATTGCCTTTTCAACAATACTTTCTACATCTTGAGAAGTAACTTCCCATATATTTCTAGCCCAAGCATTGTTAAAGAGTGTAAAACATAAAACTTGAGTAAAATAAGGATGATTAGCTGATAATTTGAGAATTGCCTTAATAGCAGCATCTTGATATTTTAATTTTTCCGTTGGCTCGATAATTAATTTTTTGGCATCAGCAGTTTCTAGTAATCCAATTTTTTCCGAAGCTACTTGTCTAAAAGAGTTCTGAAAATATTCCGAAAGATCCTCAACAGGTTTTCCTATAACTGGCAGTAGGAAAAGTTTTTTATCTCTTTTTACTATCTGGTTCAAATACTTGTAAAAATTGTTTTCTGTATCTTGATTTATATTATCCAAAATATCAAATTCGTCCAACATTAAAACAACATTTTTTCCACCTAGCGTTCCATAAATTTCTGGCAAAAATATTTGCTCAAACCAGTTTAATATGTCTTGGTCTTCAGAATTGTTATTACATGAAATAACATTTTCCTCTATCTCAAGATTATTTATTATGTAATCCTTAATTTCTGTTGCTAATGCCTCAAAAAAACTTCCTATATTTATAAAGTTTATATCTTGTAGAGAAAGTTGAATAAAAACAAATTTATCCAAATCTAGAAAATTACTAACCTGCTCAAGGAAGGATGTTTTACCAATTCGTCGTTGTCCTTGCAATAGGATAATTTTTGAATTTTGACTTAGCTGACTTTCAATAAAATAAAATATTTCTCTTCGTCCATAAAATTTATCTTTTTCATAGATTGAACGAGTAATAATATATGGGTTAGGAATAAATTCTGAATTACTCATATTAACTACGACCTCATATTAGGGTTTAATTTTTTATCATAAGTTTGAATAAAATTGCAGAAACCAAACTAACTATTCTTTATTGTTTGATTTATCTGAAGAATTAATTCCTGATATAATTTTGATAATAGCTCCTCCAATTTTTATAATAGACGGTATATTTTTTTTAACTAGCTCTACTTGTTTATTAGTAAGTTTTATACCAAATTCAAAGAATATTTTTCTTTCCCGAGATTCTAAAATATTTTCATCAAATTCTTGAACCACTAAATCTTGCATTAAAGAAGAAAAAAAATTATATTTATCCTGCTCTGAGTTCTTATATATAACCCCTTTTTCCTGCAAATTTGTCAGTGTATACCTATTTCTCTCAAATACTTTATCTATATCATCAACAGAATAAAGCTTACCACCAACTTCTCCATTTAAGTTATCAATTACAATCAGCAGTAAAAGGTTTTGTTCATCCGCAGTCAAATCTCTCCATATATTCTTAAAGATATGTTCAGTTTGATTTTTAAATCTGGTTTGAAAAGTATTAATATCAAGTTTTCGGTCTGATTGAGAAAATATATAACCTGCGTGTTGAAGTAAAATTGGATATCTACCAGTAATTTCTAACACTTTTTCTTTCTGAACATTGTCGGGAATTGAAAGGAAGAAATTACTATCGGGATTAAAAAAAAATTATCAACATCCTCGTGACTAAAAGCTTTTAAATCTACATATAGATAATGATTATACCAAGGAGAACCACCACGAGGAAGCTCTGGGCCTAACTCATCTAATTTTCGGAATGCAGCAACAACTGTTGAAAAATATTGACCTTCTCTACTACGCACTGCCAGATTACGCAAACCACTTAAAAATGTCTGCATTTCTTTAGATTTTTCCAGGTTATTAATATATTCTTCTTGTGTACCAAGTATTCCATGATAGTCATCTAATAGTAATAATAAAAATTTATCCCTTTTCCCAATCTCTCTAAGAATCTGACGTATGTCTCTTATTTCTATTATTTCTGCTTTTAATACATCATAAATCTTACTCTGTAAATCCTCATCACCTTCAGCTTCATTTATTAACTCTTCTAACACTTTTTGCCAAAAACTATTTGGCGTAAATGAACCCTCCCAGTTGTAATAAACAATCAAAGCTTCTGAAAAATCTAATCCTTTCTCATCCCAAAAATTAGGAGATTTTATATATTTAAGCAAAGATGTTTTACCCATGCCAGAACTACCATAAATAGCTGAGTGCCCGCGATTATTAATTTGGTCAAAAATTGTGTAGAGTTCAGATATTCTGCCGACAAACTTTTCTGGAGGAACTGGTATATTAGGAAAAAATTGATTAGGTGGCATAATTTAGATAAATTATTTGACTTTTAGCTTGACTATAACTTTCAATTATATCAGAGTATTTAGGGTTGCTAAATCTTGGACATTTTCTATATTCATTAATTATATTAATATCATAATCTCTAATATTTGTCAAGCTAAAAATTTTCAAACAAAAAGGTAAGCAAAATGCCTACCTGAAACAAAATTATATTGTTTAATTACAACTCAAATAATTAAACAATACAATAATAATTTAATCAACTAAATCTATCAACTAAATATGTCAGAACAAAATATTATTACTATCGAGCCAGGAAAACGCAGTGGAAAACCTTGTATTCGAGGTATGAGAATAACTGTCTACGATGTACTTTCTTATCTAGCTGCGGGGATGACTTATGAAGAATTATTAGAAGATTTTCCCTATTTAACAAAACAGGATATTTTGGCTTGTCTTAGCTATGCTGCTGAACGGGAACAACAAACTTTAATAGTACCCAAATGAAACTTTTATTAGACCATAATTTATCACCTCGTTTAGTTTCCCGTTTAGCTAATATTTATCCACATTCTAGTCATCTTTATTTTTTAGGATTAGACCAAGCTAGCGATCGAGATGTCTGGCAATATGCTCGCGATAATCAATATATTATTGTCACTAAAGATGCTGATTTTTATGATTTGGTAATTTTGCTTGGTTTTCCACCTAAGTTAATCTGGATTAGAGTGGGAAATTGCACAACATCTCAAATTGAGATACTTTTACGTTCTCGGTATGATGATATCGTAGCTTTGAGTCAAGATGCTAGTAATTCAGTTTTAGTTATATGTTAATTTCCTTATAACCATTATTTTTGCTATTTGTCAAGCTACAAATTTTCAAACAAAAAGGTAGGCAAAATGCCTACCTAAAACAAAATTTTATTGTTTAATTACTATCAAATTAAAACTAAGATAACATTGCCATTACACCACCAACAAAGGTTTGCAAATTATCTACTAAAGCAGTAGTAATTCCATGAGTAAAAGGTAAACTGTCAATCACCATTACCAAGCACAAGAGCATCATGTAATAAATGGAATACTTAAAGAGCGATCGCGCCACATCTTTATTATCAGGTTCTTTTAACAATTCCCAAGCTTTCTTAATAAAAATTGCACCAAGGTAAGTTGCTAATACTGCATAAACTGCTCCACTTGTATGCAATGGATAAACCAGCAACAATGTCATCGGAATCAAAATTAGAGTGTAAACCCAAATTTGTCTAGATGTTTCCTCATTTCCTTCAATCACAGGTAACATTGGAACGCCCACTTCCTTATATTCATCACGAATATAAATTGCCAAAGCCCAAAAATGAGGAGGAGTCCAGACAACAATGATGGCAAACAGTAACCAAGCAGCCCAACTCAACTCACCTGTAACAGCAGCCCAACCTACTAATGGAGGAATAGCACCAGCAGCACCACCAATTACAATATTTTGAACGCTGTGACGTTTTAACCAGTGAGTGTAAATACCAACATAAAAAACTATTCCAGACATTGCCAACACTGCAGCTAGTAAATTAGCAAAAACTGTTAACAAAGTAAATGATATAGCTGCTAGAGTCAATGCAAAAATCAGAGCATGACGGGGTTGAACTCTCCCAGATGGAATAGGACGCCAGCGAGTACGCTCCATAATATAGTCAATATCGCTGTCATAGATACAGTTGATAGTATTAGCTGCAGCTGAAGCTAAAGTTCCACCAATTAATGTAATGAATAATAGAAGGGGAGAAACCTCTCCTTTTGCACCCAACCACATTCCTGCTGCAGTTGTTATCAATAGCAGCAGAATAATGCGGGGTTTTGTGAGTTGATAATAGCTTTGAATTACCTGTAGGATATTGTCGTGACGTCGTGGAAGAGTATGTGAAATAACTTCTTGCATGGATTTTAATTTGTTAATTTTCTGTTTAAACTGGTTATTATTTCCGTCATCTATAAATTTACGGAAATATAAAAGCGGATATTAGTGCCAGTTAATTTTTGATGTTAGCCAGTTTGAAAAATTTAGTTATGGATGTCCGGATGTGATAAAAAAGTTTTTGTTTGTAGAATTGCTCTAGCCCATATATTTCTTGGAGCTAGAGCAATTCTACTAGCTTTAATTATAATTATTCAACCGGACATGATATTACTTGTACCTGGCAATTTCAAATTTATTCGCTTCCGTTCTACTAAACTTACTTAAATTGATATTTTTGAGTTTTAGCAGCTCAGTTCCTGCTTCTGTGAGAATCAACGACTACAGATAGCTAAGGTTTCTAATCTAATAACTCACAAAAGAGGGGTATATTACTGTATCTATGTTAACAATTAAACATTTACAGCTTTTAAATCCCGCCAAGCAATAACAGTAAAAGCTACTAAAGTTCCTAGTAATGCTGCTCCTACAGCTTGGTGAGACACAGTTAACAGCTCAATTTGCAGACGTAACCGAAAAGTCATAACCCCCAAACAAATTTGAGCTAATACTAATAAACCTGCCCAATTTGCTAACTTGCGCAACAACGGATGTAAGGCAGAGGTACGCCTCGCCATTACTACTAATGTTAATGTTGCTAAAGTAGGGGGAACAACGCCAAAAATGTGACTATTCATTATTTTGCAAAGTTCCTCTAGGCCAAAACATTGATGCAACGCCCACTGAGAAGCAACTAACCCGCCTACTAAACTTTGTAGGTATACGAAAATAGCAGCAGTTAATCCCACCCAAGGTAATTTACCGACGTTGCCAGTACCTTTGTATGGAATCATTGACATACCTATAACCAATAGAGTCATAAAGTAAAGCAACGCTGTACCCAAATGAGCAGTAACAATATCAAAACGTAATAATTGTGTAACTGTTAACCCACCCAGTACGCCTTGGAAGACTATTAGACTAAAAGCAAAAGTGGATGCCCAGGGTAGCCAACGAGGGAGTTCCTGTCTGTGCCACCATGATAAACCCATCAGAGCGATCGCTCCAAAACCGATTAAACTTGCATCTAATCTGTGAAACCATTCTAAAAATACTTGTAGGTTCATTTGTGCCATTGGTACTAATTTACCATAACACAACGGCCAGTCAGGACAAGCTAAACCTGCATTCATTACTCTAGTCGCACTACCAATAGCCATCAATATTAGGGTGGCTACACATAGTTTCCATACTAACCCACGAATGCGTTCCCGTGCTGGAGACTGGGAGTAAATAATTCCATTATTATTTAAAACAGAATTGGCCATAAGTTTTACATTTTATTGTTGCTAAATTTAACCAAATACTAAGTATTGATAAAAGGGATAAAGGTTATTTCAGTTATCAGTTATCAGTTATCAGTACCTCTTACAATAGGGAGGATTGAAATACTGAATTTTCTTTTCTTTATCCCTTTAAAAGGGGGAGCTTGAGACCTTATTTTTTTGTCAATGATTTTTGTTACTATAAAGGATAGTATTTGCATAGTTCTTCAGCTTTAGAAAGTTTTCTGATTTAATCTTTCTTAACAGTTTATCCCTGTATATGTTGCTAATTTTCCAAAAAGTTAAAAATAAACTTTTTGTTAGATTTTCAATTGCTAAAACATGAAATTTAAGAGTACATATTTAATTTTAACTTTGGAATAGCAAAGTGTGGGGCAGTTTGTTATGAAAATAGTTAAAAGAATATAAACTTTACCTAGAGAAATTGTAGAAAAAATGAAGAAAACCTAAAATATTCCTGAAATGTAACAATTATTTTTACTTATAATTAGCTTCCTAGTTTAAACTAAGTAGTTGAGTATGACAAAAAGTCACAGGCTCCTCTACCTAGGCTAGGATGAGGTAAACCTAAGTAAGGAGGTAAAGCATGGAAGAAAAAGAAAAAATACCAGTCTCAATCATAACTTTAGTAGGTGGTATATTAATCACCATAATTAGCTTATGGGTTGGTCAAAATCATGACCTCTTACCAGAACAAGCTTCCGAACAAGCGCCTCTGGTTGATGGTTTTTTCGACATAATGTTTACTATAGCAGTAGGCTTATTTATAGTGGTAGAGGGCACAATTGTCTTTTGTGCGATCAAATTTCGTAGGCGCAAAGGAGATGATGGTGATGGTGCCAACTTTAGAGAAAATTTACCATTAGAAATATTTTGGACTGCAATTCCATCCATAATTGTAATTGGTCTTGGCATCTATAGTGTAGATGTATATAGACAGATGGGTGGATTCAATCCAAATGGCACAATGATGGCTCATCATCATACTTCATCTCATCAGCAAGTGGCAGAAATGCCTGGTTCTGCTATTGCTGCTCCCCTAATTGCAGATGCTGAGGGAATGGAATCAACAGAAGCAACTCAAAAAGCTAGTTACAAATATGGCTTGGGAGCAACTCCTGAAGAGGGAGCAAAACCAGCAGATGTAGTAGTTGACATCACTGGTCTTCAATATGGTTGGCTAATCAACTATCCTGATAGTGGCGTCATGGCAGGAGAACTTCATGTTCCTCTAAACAAGGATATCCAAATCAACCTCTCTGCTCAAGATGTAATTCACTCTTTCTGGATACCTGCTTTCCGTCTCAAGCAAGATGCAATTCCTGGTAAAGATACCCAACTGCGTTTTGTAGCTACTAAGATAGGAGAATATCCAGTTTATTGTGCCGAACTTTGTGGTTCTTACCACGGAGCAATGAGAAGCAGTGTTGTTGTTCAAACTCAAGAAGAATACGACACTTGGGTAGAAGAAAATACTTTTGCTCAACAACCAGAATTGAATCAAGCTGTAGCAGTAAATACTGCCGAACTATCAGACTCGGAATACCTCCAACCCTACTCTCAGGAGATGGGAATTGATTCCGAAACATTAAATCAAATTCATCCAACCGATCGCTAAAAAAGCGATCTGGGATTTGAAAGAACAATCAATCAAATCAAATTCGTTGATTTTGGAGAATAAGACTATACCATCAGTATTGGCAAAAACTCCAAGTTTGCTAGGGGGTTTGGTTATCCAACCCCTACGATTGGAGGTACCGATAACTGATGTACTGAAACTTCGCGTAGTAGTGAGACTTCGCGAAGTCTCACTACTAACTGATAACTGAAATGACACAAACACAAATTCCTTTAGATACTCAATCACAACCGGAAAAATCACATCCGAAAGCTTGGAAGTGGTATCACTACTTCGGCTATAACATAGACCACAAAGTAATCGGCATTCAATATCTGGTTACCGCCTTCATCTTTTATCTGATCGGTGGTATCATGGCAATGGGTCTAAGAGCAGAACTCTATACACCAGATCCAGACGTTCTCGATCCAAATATGTACAATGCTTTTCTGACAAATCATGGCACGATTATGATTTTCCTCTGGATCGTGCCTGCTGCCATCGGTGGTTTCGGTAACTATCTCGTTCCCCTAATGGTGGGAGCAAGAGACATGGCCTTTCCGAACCTGAACGCGATCGCCTTTTGGCTCAACCCACCCGCAGGAGCATTATTAATAGCTAGTTTAGCTTTTGGAGGGGCACAAAGTGGTTGGACATCATATCCGCCACTCAGCATTATCACGAATAACGCGGGACAATCTCTATGGATTCTCTGTATCGTATTAGTGGGAACTTCCTCAATTCTGGGTTCTGTGAACTTTATCGCCACTATCCTCAAAATGAAAGTTCCTAGCATGAAATGGGATCAACTTCCCCTATTCTGTTGGGCAATTCTCGCCACCTCCGTTTTAGCTCTCTGCTCCACTCCTGTTTTAGCAGCAGGATTGGTAATGTTATTATTTGACATCAACTTTGGCACCGGTTTCTTTAGACCAGAAATGGGTGGCGATGTGGTTGTCTATCAGCACTTATTCTGGTTCTATTCTCACCCAGCAGTTTATCTGATGATTCTGCCAATATTCGGCATTCTCTCAGAAGTTATTCCTATTCATGCTCGCAAACCAATATTTGGTTATAAAGCGATCGCCTACTCCAGTCTCGCTATTTGTGTAGTAGGTTTGTTCGTATGGGTACACCATATGTTCACCAGTGGAACTCCAGCTTGGATGCGGATGTTCTTCACCATCTCTACTCTAATTGTTGCAGTTCCCACAGGAGTCAAAATCTTTAGTTGGGTAGCAACCCTCTGGGGCGGAAAAATTCGCTTCACCAGTGGAATGCTTTTTGCCATTGGTTTATTAGCAATGTTCGTTATGGGTGGACTAAGTGGCGTAACTATGGGAACAGCTCCCTTTGATGTTCACGTCCATGATAGTTACTATGTAGTAGCTCACTTCCATTACGTTCTATTTGGTGGGTCAGTATTTGGTCTGTATGCAGGTATCTATCACTGGTTCCCCAAAATCACAGGTCGGATGTACAACGAAACCTGGGGTAGGATTCATTTTGTCCTCACCCTTATTGGTACTAACCTCACTTTCCTACCTATGCACCAATTAGGTTTACAAGGAATGCCTCGTCGAATTGCGATGTATGACCCTAGGTTTGAATTCATCAATCATATCTGTACTTATGGATCGATTATCCTTGGGTTGTCTGTACTTCCATTCTTCATCAACATGGTTTGGAGTTGGATGTATGGGCCAAAAGCTGGCGATAATCCTTGGGGTGGTTTATCTTTGGAGTGGACTACTAGCTCACCTCCCATAATCGAAAACTGGGAAGTATTGCCAGTGGTTACTTATGGCCCTTATGATTTTGGCTCGAAGAAAACTCTTGCTATTCGAGAGCGGTTCAAGCTGATTTCCACACCAGGTTCCAAGGTTAAGGAAACAGGTGTACCTCTATCTGAAGCTGATTCTTCATCTTTATACAGTGGTTCTGGGTCTACTGATTCTCAGAATCCTCCAGGGAAGAATTAGGCGTTGTATAAATGCGGGATAATTTTAATAGTTTTATATAATTGGCATCTTACCCGTTCCTTATATTTTCAGGCGGTCAGGATGCCCACCCCGCATTAATGCCTGTATAGAAAATTAAGTTATAGACTCCGGTCGGGTGGTTCTCGTAGAAAAGTCAGTAAGTTTAGTAGAACCCTTGGCAACTTACCAGAGTATTTTATTAGGTTGAGGTAAGTAAACCTAACCTGATACAAAGCCGCTAACTACTTAATTATCCAATCTCAGAAATTAATTTTGTTGATTTAGGTACAGAAAATTATGCAAGGTTCAACCATTGATGCAACTAATAATCATGTAGTTCATCATTCAGTTCATTCAACATCAGTAGAAGCAGGTCATCACGAAGAACATCAAGATTTAAGAGTTTTCGGATTATTAACATTTCTCGCTTCTGAGTCTTTGATGTTTGGAGGACTATTTGCTGCTTACTTAATTTATCGAGCAAATGCAGGAGTTTGGCCTCCTGAAGAAACAGAGGTAGAGTTGTTATTGCCCACAATTAACACTATTATTCTAGTTTCCAGTAGTTTTGTCATTCACAAAGGCGATACTGCGATTAAAAAGAATGATATTTCCGGAATGCGCTTATGGTATTTAGTTACAGCAATCATGGGTATCATTTTCTTGGGTGGTCAGGTTTATGAGTACATGACTTTGGGTTATGGCCTGACTACTAATGTATTTTCCAACTGTTTTTATGTGATGACTGGTTTCCACGGTCTCCACGTTTTTGTTGGTGTATTGCTAATTCTTGGCGTGTTATGGCGTTCTCGTCGTGCTGGTCATTACAATAACGAAAAGCACGTTGGTATTGAGATGGCAGAAATATATTGGCACTTTGTTGATATTATCTGGATTGTTTTGTTCACTTTACTTTATATTTTGACTCAATTTTAATCCAGAAAATTTTGTTTTGAACACGAAGCAATTGATTATTCTTTAGCCTCCGTTGGAGGTTTTTTTTATGAGTAGTTATTACCACAATTTCCTATCTTGATGACAGAGTTGCTTCATTATTTTCACAGAGAGATCAAAGAAAGTCCCCCAATCATTTTAGTCCATTACAGCGCTTTTCATTTGAGTAGACCACTAAACTCATTGTTAGGAGTCAGGAGGTAGGGACGTTGCATGCAACGTCCGTACGGAGTTAGGAGTTAGGAGTTAGTATCATTGTGGTTTATTGATATGAAAACCGCTGTAATCAATTTTCAGTCATTTGAGCTGCTCTGATAATAATAATCAGCTAATACCACACTTGATGCTTTTTATCAAGTTTTATATTGAGAAATATTTAAGAAAGATTTTTATAACGTAAAGCAAAGATATAATAAATCTGGACTTATGCAGCATGGTTATGTGTAGTGCATAATTTCAGTATTATTCTGGATATTGTTACTAAAATTAGTGCCATTGCCTAAGTTCTAATAAATATTAACGTGAAAAGATAACGGAAATGTTTGTTCAGGCACAGCACTCTTAATTCAGAAATTTTGAAAATTTTTGACTAAAGAGTTAACTGTTTTCTTTTGAGGATATTTTTAATCATAGGAATTAGGCAATACCATTATATATAGTGCATTTCTGATAATTATTTAGATATATTCACTACAGTTAGTGTCTTTGTGTAAGTCCTGAATCACACTCATAATTGAAAGTTATTGGTTTTTATGAAAGTAACTTCAGAACGCATCAAAACAGTGTACGACAAAAGTAACGCAGTTGAACATTACCTATCTAAAAGTCGGCGTGATAATGTAAAAATTCAGTGGGAAGAACCATTTTCTTGTTCAGTATTTAAGCGAGCGATTGAATTATCCAATAAAAGTAAAGGAGATAAGCTAAAGGTTCTTGATGTAGGATCGGGCACCGGTGATGGATATGTTTTACTTTCAAATCTATTCTCAGAAGATAAAGAAGTTAGTAACTACCAGCTAGACTATTTGGGTGTGGATATTAGTCCCCAAATGGTAGAAACTGCCAGAGATTTGTATGCAGACAACAGAAACGTTAGATTTGAATGTTCAGATATTCGGGTTAGCAATTTGACTGAGTATTTCGACATATATATTTCTTGCGGAGTTCCTTACTCTCATCTAACTAACGACGAGCTTTACAAAGCACTCAAAATGATTGTCACTAATATTCGCGACCATCGTTCTCGGTGTGCCGTAGTTGTGGATGTATTGGGACGGTACAGTATTGAGTGGACACCGAGATGGACAGAAAACCGTTGGGATTACGCTATGAGCTTTTTCGAGAGCGAAGGTCATGCAGAACCAACATGGATGAGTTTTTACTCCCATGAACATTTGCAAGAGATTATGCAGCAAGCTGCTGATACTGTTGGTTGTCCTGTTGAGAAGTTCGAGTTTTTCGATCGCTCAATTATAGTGGGACGTCATACCTCAACAAGACAATTTAACCCAGAGTTGCCACAATATCGTAACTTGATTAACAGTTTACTCGATCCCTCAGAAGAGACAGATTTGAGCCAACTTGTTTTTACAGTGGAGTTGGGAACTGCACCAGAACATATCTTGGAATTCTTTAAAAAATTCTCTGGTTGGTGGAATTTATTAGTAAATGAGGCAAGAGGACTCCTAGGTGAGTCTATAGAAGTGGACGTTGTTGAATTACCTCCAGAGGTTTGGGGATTTAAAGCAGCACTTGAGAAAGAGTTGGAACAGATTTCTGAAAAAGACCTGTGCCGACAAAAAGTTCAGTTGAGGCTGGCTCAAGCATTGCAAAAATTAGAATCAACACAGCAACCAGGTTATGGTGTTGGCCACGATTTATTTGGGGTAATGTGGTTAGATGCGACAGCACTCTAAGAAGAAAATTACAGCGGTTTAATGATGAATAAACCACAATGATACTAACTCCGTGCCTCCGTACGGACGTTGCTTGAGCATTAATGCGTTTTCCGTTCCGGAATGCTCCGCTTTCCATGTCGCATAGCGTTTTGCTGGCGCACAACTTTCCGTTCCGGAATGCTGCCTCTTACAGAGGAGCTGCGCTAACGCAAACGTATTTCGGCTGTC
>JBCDJM010000002.1:0-71592 GCA_038747755.1 Cyanobacteria bacterium P01_H01_bin.35 | reverse complement strand
TTGTTAATTATTAATTATTGAAAATCCTACCCTTTTAAAGATACAGAAAACAAACTTCAGTATTTTCAACCTCCGGCTTTCTTACGGAATGCTCCGCAAACAACCGGAGAAACTGATAACTGATAACTGATAACTGAAAAGCTAATCCTGTACAACATGAACAGAACAATGAGCGCGGTGGATAACATAATTACTTACACTACCTAATACCAATTCACTAAGAACTGAATGTCCACGACGTCCCATAACAATTAAATTGGCACTCCATTCTTGGGCTAGTTTACAGATTTCTCGACCAGGATTACCTCTGACTTGAGTAAATTCTGCTTGAAAGCCAACATTTCTTGCTTCAGTTTCCTTTGATTGCAACATTTGTAAACATTCTTTCTCAAAGTTTTCCCAAAGCTGATGATATTCTTTCATCATCTCTGGATCGTAACCAATATTCATTGGCCAAAAGCTGATAGGACTTTCTTCTGCTTCTTCCGAGAGAATATGAACTAACATAAGATGTGAGTTACTAATTTTTGCTAACTTGAGAGCTGTATCAAATACGCGATCGCCAATAGCAGATGTATCAATGGCAACTAAAATTTTTTCATACATAATTACATTCTCCTAAATTTTTTTTAATATCTATAGCTAAGAAAGAATTGGTTAGGATATACACTAAATAATGAATTAAGATCGCGGAAATATTTTTCCCACTGTTCCTTGTTCCCTATTCCCTCCTATACATCTATTTATATTTTATAAAATTACTGAAGTTATCTGACAATTAAGTAAGTCAAAAATTATGAATCTTAATATTTTACCCGGTAATAGTTTTCCTATTGGTGCCACTGTCTGTCAAGACCCCAAAGGAGTAAATTTCTCTATTTACTCCAAAAATGCTACAGCAATAGAATTACTACTATTTGATGAACCATTAGCAGCTAAACCAGAGCGAGTAATTTTACTTGACCCAAAACAACACAAAACTCATCATTACTGGCACATCTTTATTTCTGGTATTGGAGCGGGACAAATATATGCTTATCGAGTATATGGACCTTTTAGCCCAGAACAAGGTCATCGGTTTGATGGTACAAAAGTTTTGCTTGACCCCTATGCGCGGATAGTAGTGGGACAAGAAAAGTATACCCGTGAACTTGCTACAGGTAATGGTGATAATTGTGCCTATGCTCTAAAAGGGGTGGTGGCTGACTCAACTACCTATGATTGGGAAGATGACAAACCCCTAGAGAGTCCCTACGCTACCACAGTTATCTATGAAATGCACGTTGGTGGATTTACTCGTAATCCTAATTCTGGTGTTGCTCCCGAAAAACGGGGGACTTTTGCTGGATTAATTGAAAAAATTCCTTATCTCAAGGAATTGGGAATTACTGCGGTGGAATTATTACCTATTCAACAATTTGATGAACAAGATGTGCGCGATCCTCTAATTAATTATTGGGGTTATAGTCCGATCGCTTTTTTTGCTCCCCATCACAGTTATAGTTCTCGCAAAGATATTTTCGGACCGATGGATGAGTTCCGAGATATGATTAAGGCTTTGCATAAAGCAGGAATAGAAGTAATTTTGGATGTGGTATTTAATCACACGGCGGAGGGTAACGAAAACGGACCGACAGTTTCTTTCCGGGGGTTAGAAAATTCCACTTACTACATTCTGGAAGCAGATGATTCTAGTTGCTATACTAACTATAGTGGTTGTGGCAATACTTTCAATACTAATAATCCTTTTGTACATCGCTTAATTGTTGACTGTCTTTGTTACTGGGTGAGAGAGATGCACGTTGATGGGTTCCGGTTTGACTTGGCATCTGTTATGTCTCGCAGTGTGACTGGAGACCCTTTGGAAGATCCTCCTGTTTTGTGGGCAATTGAGTCTGATCCGGTTTTGGCAGGAACAAAGATTATTGCTGAAGCATGGGATGCAGCAGGACTTTATCAGGTGGGTTCTTTTATAGGCGATCGCTTTGCTGAATGGAACGGACATTATCGTGATGATGTGCGTCAATTTGTTAAGAGTGATCCTAAAATAGTTGATAAGTTAGCAGCAAGAATTATGGGTAGTCCTGATATTTATCCTCAGCCAGATCGGGAGCCTAATCATAGTATTAATTTTATTACTTGCCATGATGGTTTTACTATGAATGATTTAGTTTCTTATAATGAGAAACATAATGAAGCAAATTGTGAAGATAACCGTGATGGTGCTAATGATAATTTTAGCTGGAATTGTGGAGTTGAAGGAATTACAGTTGAGCGAAACATTGAAGTATTAAGACTACGACAAATGAAGAATTTTTTCACCATATTATTCTTTTCCCAAGGTACGCCAATGATTTTGATGGGGGATGAGGTAAGACGAACTCAAATAGGTAATAATAATGGTTATTGTCAGAATAATGAGCTTAGTTGGTTTGATTGGAGTCAAATTGAGAAACAAACTGATTTATTACGATTTGTCAAAGGGATTATTAATTTCACCCAAGAGTTAGAAATTATGCAGTTAGATAAGGTTTTAGCTACTTTTGGAAAGGGTGGGCCAGAGTTAGATATTGAAGAGATGAAACCAGAGTTATCTTTAGAGATAAAAGAAGTAGAAATTGACCCGAATGAAGTACCTAATATTAGTTGGCATGGAGTAGATTTTGCTAAACCTGATTGGTGGAAAGATTCTCGGACTTTAGCTTTTAGTTTAAGGCATCCAGGGATACCTTCTGCCATCTCCAATGAGGAGAAAAAAGGTGAATATTTTCATATTATGTTGAATGCTTATTGGAAACCTCTAATGTTTGAGTTACCAGTTTTGGAAAGAGAGGAAAATTGGTATTTAATTGTTAATACTGCTTTTTCTTCTCCTAGAGATTTTAATGATTTAGATACAGCTACAAAAGTTGTTGGTGTGAGGTATCGGGTTGAAGCCCGGAGTGCTGTTGTTTTAATGGCAAAAAAGGTTATTTTGTAAGCATTTCCTGTGGAATGATGCGCAAATATCTGTAATACAGTGTACAGAGATTTGAGGAGAGAAGGAAGAAGGCTTTAGTTATCTAGGAGAGAAGGAAGAAGTAATGCAAGTCTACCTTTGTGAAAACCGCTATAGCTATTAGCTATTAGCTTGTATCATTTCTCAAAAACTTTTCTACAGTAGTGCTATAAAAATCAAAAACTAACTACTACCCGATTACGTCCCTCTTTCTTAGCAATATACAAAGCACTATCAGCTTTTTTTAATACTTGATTGATATCCATACATAAAGAAGAGAGCTTGGCAACTCCCACACTAATAGTGACCTTGACTTTTGTGCCATCAAATAGTTCAATTTCTAAGATTTCAATCATCCACCGAATGCGTTCGGCCAAAACTTTGCCCTCCTCAAGTATCGTGTTTGGACAGAAGATAGCAAATTCTTCCCCTCCCATTCTAGCTAAGATATCAGTAATTCGTAGGCAGTTCTTACAGGTATGGGCGACAGTCTTCAAAACAATATCACCAACGTCGTGACCATAAGTGTCGTTAATTCTTTTAAAGAAGTCAATATCTAGCACTAACACGGTAGCTTCGCAACCCGAACGCTTCGCTCGCTTGATTTCGATATCAACCTGCTGAAAGAAGTAACGACGGTTGGCAACCTGAGTTAAATCATCAGTGGTTGCCATTAATTGAATTTGTAAGGCTTTTTCTAGAAGCTTTTCTAACCGTCTAGCCATGAGGGCAATTTCATCATTGCCAATAACAGGGATTTTAGTTTCCTCAGATGTTTTAGGTACACGAGCCAGAGATTGACTGATTATCTCCAACCGTTGGGAAAAACCACGCTCAACAATTTGCCATTGCATTACTACAACAATCGCGATTACTATTATACTAATAACTATAATGAATATTATCGCCCAATACTCCATCTGAAAAACAGTGTTTTTTTCCTGCTTAAAATCATCAATAATTCGTTGGGTGTATTGATTAGAAAATTCCACCAGTTTGTTAACGGTGGTTTGGAGTTCTGACAATACCTCTACACTGGTCTTTAATAATTTATTTTTGAGGAGTAGTCTTTCTTGATCTAAATCTAGAGAAGCTGCCATGAGCTGAAAACTGAGTTGGGTTTTAGATCGGATTTGCTGGGCTAAGAGCAAAATTTCTATAATATCTGGGTTAACTCTATTCTTGGATAGGCTATTGCTCGTATCTTCGAGTTCCATCAGTAGTGAATTAATTTGTTGATAGCTCTGACTCAGGGAATATTTTGTTTGAGTCTCAGCTAATCTCTGAGCATCAGATGCAATTTTTTCTATTATATGGTTAAGCTTTCTTGTTTGCTCTACTCTGGGTAAATCTTGTTCTAGAAATTGATTAACCGTCTGTTTGAGTACCTGCATTACTATGACGGAGGAAGTAGTTATCAATAGGAGTACCCCAACAGTAATGGCAAACACCAGTAACATTCTAAATTTGATGGTGTTTGTAAATTTCAACTTTTTTTCCTTCATCTCAGTCATCTGGGTTTTCCCTCCATCTTTCTTGATAGAGTTCCCGATAAGGGCGAGCTGGTTCAAAAAAACCTTTTGAATTTACCACACTACTCGCATTCTTTTGAGTCACTATATAAGGCTGATTGACATATCCGCTAGGGGGGTCGCCCATTAAATTACGGTGAATTTCATCAACTAACTGCCAGCCATGCATTAGAAGTGGTTCAGCTACAGAAGCATATTGATAACTCTCATATTTCATGCGTAACAAGGCTGAGGTACTACCGTCCCCAGCAGAAATATTGAGAGGGGCGGGTAGGTTGCTAGATACCAGTTCGTTAATCGCGTGATCGAAGTATAAGTCATTAATGGCTAAGGAATGAGTCCATTTATTACCATAACGTTTCTGCAAATTACGAATGGCTGGAGGAACTAAAGATGCTGTTTGCTCAAGGGGAATATCTTCAACAGATAGCACTGTGCAGCGATCGCAGTGTTGCAGAGCTTTAACCATCTGATTCGCTTTTTCTAGGGCAATATTTATCCGGCGATCGGTGAATACAACCACCCCAGCGGTTTGTCCTTCCTGTGGTTGAACTAAGCCTGCTGCTGCTAAGGCTACTTCACGAGAGTCGGTGGTAACATTGACTTTCACAGGGGTATTAGGTACTGACCCTGGATAGGGTGCAACGTGCCAACCTACAATAGGAATATGCTGTTGCTCAAATTTTTTCAGATCAGAATATGTGGATATTGAGACAATATCTCCTCCGACTAAAATCAGCCCATCTGGTTTGAGAGCTAATGCTTCTACTAGAAACTTCTGACGCAGAGTAGCTGAAGTGCTGATATCAAAAATTTCTACATTCCAATTCAGAGCTTGACAAGCTTCTTGAATACCAACCACCACACCTATTATCCCACCATTACGGAGGTCTTCGGCAATTACAACAACTGTTTTTTCAGACGAATCTCTTCTTGGAAACTTTCGGAAGGTCAGATTAAGATCGCAACTTAGTAACAAGGCAGTCACTAAGCCACTAATAAACAGACTAAAAAATAATTTCGCGTATTTTTGTCCCATAGATAAAGTGAACAAAGAGTTAATCAGAAATTATAGTATTTTAACAAATTAGGGTTCCAATAAATTGATAATTGTCTGTAGCTCAAGATATATCTGATCCAAAACATGGTCTTGCTAATTCTTAATTTTTGCGCTCGCTTCACTATCCTTCCGGAAAGTTATGTTTCAAGATTGTTTAGCTGATTACCAACCAAAATTTTAATTTTAACTAACAATATGATAGTATGATGGCATGATGTCTATTATTTAAACTAAGGATTTGTCCTAGAAACTAGGTTTATTCGTCTAATTCCTAAATTTAACACTCTATTTATATTTACTGTATGGCATTATTTCACTTAGCACTATTTTCTCCTTTATGTGACTAATCTCAAAATTTTAAAAAATATGAACAAGAGAATTTTTATGAATAAAAAACTAAATTTCGTACTCTTTTGCCTATTATTAATAATAGCAATTTTTGGAGCTTCATCCAGAATGAAAGGACAAAATTTTCCTGAAAAAAATAATACTAAGGATAGGTGGGAAGAAGTTTTTAAAGATTCATTTTATCAATCGGATGAAGATCCACCAGTAACCCCTAAAGATGGTACTACTCGAAGTGGTGGTTTGTGTTTAGTTTCTCCTGGTTTAATAGAAGCCGAGGGAAAAATTTGGAATACTCGTCCAACATTTATTTGGCAAGGAACATTGGAACAAATGTCAATTCGTCCGGCTAATAGTGAGCAGGTTTTGTGGGCTGAAAAAGTTCAAGATAATCAGCAAATAATTATTTACAATGGGGCATCATTAAAACCTGGTAATACCTATTATTGGACAGTGTTTGATTCAACTGCTTCTGAGTATTCTTTTCCTACTTTACGAGTGACTTTTAGAGTGATGGATGTTTTAGAACGTAAGGTGATTACTCAAGAGTTAGAAAAACTTGAGACTGGTTTAAAACAAGCAAAAGCTAGACCAGAAGCTATTGCTTTGGCTAAAGTTAAATTTTTGGCTGAACGTAATTTATTTTCCGATGCTTTATCGGAAGCATTTACAGTTAAAAATCCCTCGACGGAATTGCAGGATTTTCGTAGTAATATTTTGCAACGTTTTTGCCCAACATCAAAAGGGAGTAGGTTCAATAATTGATAATTAATAACGGATAATTGATAATTACCTCTCCCTAAAACGGATAGAATTGAATAAAAGGAAAATAAATTGATTGTTTCTCCACGGCGAGTGAGAGGCTTTAAACCTTAATTATTCGGTAATAATTAATAATTACCTATTTTGTAATAGAAGGATTGCCTAAAATGATTTTTTTATTTAATTTTTAGGTAGGAGGAAAAAATAATATAGCACTACGCAAATAGGTTAGGACATTTTTAAATCCTGTTTGCGCAGCATGACAAACGGAAAACCTTTTTACAGTCTTCTGTTCCCAGTTAAGTGTTCCCTATTCCCTATTCCCTTTTCAAGTAGCGCTATATCAAGGAACAAAGGGTATGGTATAGCCTTTCTCAAGCTTATGAGGTACACCTATCTTTAATTTATTTTCTATTCCTTATTTCCCTGTTCCCTGTTCCCAGTTAAGTCTTCCCTAAAACCTAGAATTTTGTACCTAACCAGCATGGGAATTGCTATATAAGGAATCACCTTAAATTATACAATTAATTAAACTAACAGATTTTCCAAAATTTAATCTAATTTATGAACCTAATTTTATACAGTAAACCAGGATGCCACCTCTGCGAAGGACTTCAAGAAAAACTCGAAGAAATACTGAAAGACCCCGAAAACCCCTGTAAATTTAACCTAGAGGTTAGAGACATTACCACTCGTGATGACTGGTTCCAAGCTTATCAATATGAAGTACCCGTACTATGTGTATATCAAATAGATACAACAACCGAAAAGCTGATACCACGACCCTCTCCTCGAATGCCAGTGAGAAAATTGCAGCAAATGTTACAAAAATATCTGTAAATTTTTGTTATAGAAGACAAAAAAATCCTTATGGTTGTTCAGCCTAATTTCTTGAATAAATCAAAAGTTCAAGAGGCAGTCAGCAATCAGTAGGGTAATTTTTTTAACTTTAGAAGGGGATTTTAACCCCTCCTAAACTATCCGGCTTAAGAAGTCTGGTATTTTAACCAGAGCTGCTAAAAGCTGATAGCTAGTTGAACAATGATATTTATTGGGTTGCTGTTAATAACCAGAATACAAAACCCGCCCGTACAAAAAGTTTGTTTAGCGAATATTTTATAAATGCTATTAAACGAAAATAAAGTCAAAATTCTAGATAAAAAAATCAAAAAAAAATATCGGAGTTCCTAATATGAAATTAAAAGAATTATTAGCAAAAGTTCCAAGTATTTCAGTTGCAAATAATCACCAAGCTTTAGAAACAGAAATTAAAGGTTTAGCGACAAATTCTCATGCTTGTCAACCAGGGGATTTATTTTTAGGAATTCCTGGCACCCGCGTTGATGGAGGAGACTTCTGGTCAAGCGCGATCGCTAATGGGGCTGTGGCAGCTATAGTTTCTGATTCGGCAGCAACAAAACACCAAGCAAAAAATGAGTGTGTTATCTCGGTTGCGGACATGAGTCAAACTTGCCCAGAAATTGCTGCTGCATTCTATGACTACCCTGGGCAAAAAATGAAAATGGTAGGCATCACTGGCACCAACGGCAAAACTACTACTACCCATTTAGTCGAATTTCTCCTGAATAATGCTCAACTACCTACGGCTTTATTCGGCACTCTTTATGCACGTTGGCCAGGATTTGCAGAAACGGCAGCTTATACCACTCCTTTCCCAGTGGAATTACAAAATCAACTGGCGCAAGCAGTAGCAGCAGGTAGTAAATATGGAGTTATGGAAGTTAGTTCCCACTCTCTGCATCAAAAACGAGTTTGGGGTTGTACTTACGAGGTGGCGGTATTTACAAATTTGACGCAAGACCATCTCGACTATCACAAAGATATGGATGATTACTTTGAGGCAAAAGCGTTGCTGTTTAGTTCAGACTATTTCAAAGGTCGCGCGATAGTTAATGCTGATGATCCCTACGGCAAAAAGTTGATTGCCAGACTGGAGTCAGAAAAGGTTTGGAGTTACAGCACGAGTGACTCTTCCGCCGATTTGTGGGCATCAGATTTAGAATACCAACCTACAGGAGTAAAGGGAATTTTGCATACTCCCCAGGGCGAGATTCCTTTTAGTTTGCCATTGGTAGGACAGTACAATTTATCTAATATGTTAGCTGCGGTGGGAGCAACTTTGCATCTAGGTTTAGATTTGGCAATGGTAGTTGCTCAGTTATCAGAATTTCCGGGAGTACCTGGTCGGATGGAAAAAGTACAGGTGAGTGAACAGCAAGGTGTAAGTGTAATTGTTGATTATGCTCATACTCCTGATAGTTTAGAGAATTTGTTAAAAGCAGCGCGACCTTTTATTCCTGGTCGGATGATTTGTGTGTTTGGTTGTGGAGGCGATCGCGACCGGACTAAGCGACCAAAAATGGGTAAAATTGCTGCTGAGTTATCAGACTTAGCTGTGGTGACTTCTGATAACCCCCGCACTGAAGACCCGGAAAAAATTTTACAGGATATTTTAGAGGGAATATCTCCAGAAGTTAAACCTTTAGTAATAAGCGATCGCTCCCAAGCTATTCATGCTGCTATTATGGAAGCTCAACCTGGAGATGGGGTATTAATAGCTGGAAAAGGTCACGAGGATTATCAAATTCTCGGCACAGAAAAAATTCATTTTGATGACCGGGAACAATCAAGAGATGCTTTGATCGATAAGTATAGTTTAAGTCAAAATTAAAGTATTTCTGGGTTGGGTTTTGCGCTTCGCTTAACTCAACAGATTATATTTGCTGCCTCATCGGAGTAGGGACTGACACTTTTATACTTGGCCTTGCTGGCAAATTTCAAAGATTTGGTGGTTTGCCTTAAAAATCTGGTTAACGTTCCAAATTTATTAGTACAATAATATTGTTGAGGTTAAATAAACTCATAGACAGTACCTCTAATATAACCTAGAAATATCAAGGGACACATCTAGCTTTTTAGATGTGTCTCTAAGTGTGAACTCTAAACTCATAATATGAGATGATGCTAGCTGCAAAACAACTCAAAAGACTATTTCTGGCTTTCAAAGAACGTAACGATGATGCTTTTTACAGGGCAGCAGAATCTTTGATTGCTGATGAACTAGCAGCTAATCATCATGCTTTTGCACAGGAGTTACAGCAAGCATTAGGGAAACAACCATTGAAACAGAACGGACAAAATGGATTAAGATTACTACCTAAAGATCGTCGTAGTGCTGAAGATTTAGTCATATTAGAGGAAAGCTCGGTAGACTCAACTCAAATTGTTTTTAATCAAGAAACTCAAGCCAAAATAGGGAGAATTTTAAATGAGCATCACCAACGACAAAAATTAGCTGAGTATGGATATTTGCCAAAGACTAAACTTCTTTTTTGGGGGCCACCTGGATGTGGTAAAACGTTTACCGCAAAATATTTGGCCTATGAACTTGGGCTTCCTGTAGGCGTATTAAGATTAAGTGCGGTTATTTCTAGCTTTTTAGGTGATACTGCTTCTCATCTCCAACGTGTTTTTAATTTAGCTAACACAACTCCAATGGTACTACTTTTAGATGAAGTTGATGCAGTAGGGAAAAATCGAGATGATCCTAATGACGTTGGTGAACTTAAACGAGTTGTTAATAGTTTATTACAAGCAATGGATTCTTTTGATTCATCTAAGAGTATTGTGATTGCTGCTAGTAATCATCAATATTTATTAGACCCTGCTTTGTGGAGAAGATTTGACGATTTAATTGAATTTTCACTACCAACTAAAACAGAACGAGAATTGTATCTTAAACGTCTTTTAAATGGAGTCCATTTTAAAGGCTCATTTGACTATATTGCTAAGAATATGAGTTCGCTATCCTATGCAGATATTGAACGTATTACGATAGAAGGTGTCAAAACTATGATTCTTGAAGGTCGAGAACAACTTAGAAGTAAAGATATTTCTGAGCAACTTAAGGCTTTTAAAAAAGCTTCAAATGAAGCAAGAATGAAAACTAGAATAATTGTGTAATGAACCCAAATTTTCCTCTTTTATCCCTTACTCAACCTCAAACAGCTAAACGTCGTGGGCAAAAAAGTTATCCTGTTCCACTTCCACCAGAGAAAATCAAACAGCGAAAAGAGAAAGCTGATAATTTAAAACAGCAAGTTAGAAGCTTCTCTCGGCAAGTTAAAGAAATGTCTGAAGAGGAGAGAAAAGCAGTATTAATTAAACTGGAACATGAACAAAAAGTTAATTTAACTGGTACAGATTTAAAACCAATTTCTGAATCAAATCAACATTTTACGCTTGCTGTTCCTCGAACTGAAAATTTAGATAAATTAGAAGAAAAAATTGAAGAATTTGGAGAAGGGGAATTAAAGAAAATAAACAAAGATTTTGCCTATATTAATATAATTAAAGAAGCCTCACCACAAGATCGTCTTTGTCAAACATTTTTTGAGCAATATGATGAATTAATTCAGAAGGATTGGATTATTCTTGAAATTGAAATGATGTCTTTTCAACAAGGTAAAAATCAACAAAGAGATGAATTACTAAAAATACGAGAAGAGATAGAGCGATTATTTGAAAGTGGAACTAAAGGAAATTTATTTGAGCATGAAGAAATCAAAGGAACTTGTCGTGCGGTAATTAAATGCACTGGAAAAGTTTTTCAAGAATTAGTAGAAGGTAAAAAGTGGCAAACTAAAATAGTCTATTTTGATGCTCGTCCAGCATTTGAAACATTTAAGGAAACACTGAAAAACTTTAGTATTGAAAATCTAGGTGAATTTATTAGTCCTCCCCCAGATGCACCAATGGTATGTATTGTAGATTCAGGGGTTACAAAGGGAAACCCTTTCCTAAAACCTGTTGTAAAAGAAGATTTAATGCGTTCTTTTCTTCAAGCTGAGTCAGATAAAGATAATCCTAATGATGAGCTTGGACATGGTTCTGGTGTAGCTTCTTTGGCTTCTTATTATGCTTTAAATTTATATCCAAATGCAGAAAATAGAGGAAAGGTTTGGATTGCTAGTGCTAGAGTTTTAAATAAAGATAATGAAATTGAAGATGAGCGATTGTTCTCAAAGATATTAGAGGAAGTTGTTGAAACTTTTACAAAAATTGGAATTAAAATTTTTAATCTATCTATTCAATTTGACAATCGAAAATGGCATGAAGAAGCAAAGCGAACTATTCCTCGTCATTCTTGGATAGCCCGAAAAATTGATAAACTTTCCAGAGAATATGATGTAGTTTTTATTACGATTACAGGCAATATATCAACCTCCAATGTCAGATATTATTATGAGGATGAAATACCTTATCCCAAATATTTTATAGATGATGAAGCGTCAATTTACGATCCCGGACAAGCAGCACTAGCTATTACAGTAGGTTCTATGAGTCGTAACACTCTGGCAGTAGGAAAAGTGACGACAGCAATGGCAATAGCAGAAGAATATCAACCTTCTCCTTTTACTTGTTGCGGACCCGGAATGAACCGTGAAATTAAACCTGAGTTAGTAGAATACGGTGGAAATTATTTATATCAAAATGGTTCAGTCCGAGAAAATCCAGGGACAAATGTAATATTAGCAAGTCATCAACTGACACCTGCGATCTCTAATCAGTCAGGAACAAGTTTTGCTGCGCCTCGTGTTGCTCATAAAATGGCTCGTATTCTCGACGATATGCAGTCTCTTGGTTTTTATGATATTTCTGCATCTTTATTGAAAGCATTAACGGTTAATTCTGCTACTTATCCACCTTATTATGGAAATTTCGATAATTTTAAACAAGCAATGGACGAGGTAAAACCTAAGCATTGGTTAAATGTTGTTGGTTACGGAATACCAGATGATATCAGAGCGACAGAGTGCGATCCTTATACGGCAATTCTAATATTCGAGGATAAAATTCAACCTAATACTGTCAACTTTTTTGATATTCCTGTTCCTGAGTGTTTAGCAGAAGCAGAAAGAGGAGTAAAACGGTTAACCGTCACCGTAGTTTATGCTCCTGAAGTTCAACGATGGGGATTAGAAACCTACTTGGGAACAACCTTAAAATGGCGAATGTTTAGAGGAGACGTAGAGCAGGAGGAAGTTATTAAGTCCATGTCTGTAGAGGAAGAAAATAATGATGAGGAGACTATTGAAAATCCCAAAGAATTAAATTTTGAACCTGGTATTACTCTACGTTCTAGAGGAACAGTTCAACATGGAATCTACGAGTGGAAAAAACACAAGTCTGAATATAGCCAACAGTGTTACACATTAGCTATTGCAGCATACGAAAAATGGGGACGTAAAAATCCTGACTCTGTACCTTATGCAGTGGTTGTACGTCTTGAAGATGAAACCCAAACCGCTCAAGTTTACACGGAAGTGCAGAATATTATGGCACAACTTGAAGTCCAAGCTGGAAGTAATGTTTAAGAAACTAAATGAGATTTTCTATGCAACGACCAATTGGTATTGAGCTATTTGCAGGTGCAGGAGGTATGACCCTGGGTTTTGAACAAGCAGGATTTGATATACCTATTTCTGTAGAATTAGACCCTATCCACTGTGCTACTCATAAGTTTAATTTTCCCTTTTGGTCTATATTATGTCGTAATGTTGTCGAACTGACAGGGGATGAAATTAGAGAGAAATTAAATATTCCCAATAGAGAAATTGATGTAATTTTTGGCGGTCCTCCATGTCAAGGATTTTCTACGATCGGAAAACGTGCTTTAGACGATCCCCGCAATGAACTTATCTCTCATTTTTTACGGCTAGTTTTGGAATTAAAACCCAAATATTTTGTCATAGAAAACGTCAAAGGTTTAGCTATAGGAAAACACAAATTTTTCCTAGAAGAAGTTATTGATAAATTCTCTAAAAATGGTTATCAAGTACAACAACCTTACCAAGTTTTAAATGCTCTTAATTATGGTGTTCCACAGCATCGAGAAAGATTATTTTTGCTCGGATGTCAAAATGGTTTAACACTACCAAATTATCCTCAAATTCAAATAGATAAAAAATTAGAAAACTATATAACTGTCTGGGATGCAATAGGGGATTTACCAGAAGTAGAAAATTATCCTGAATTACTAGAAATAGATTGGGTAAAAGCAGAAAATGATTATCGTAAACCCAGTAAATATGCTAGAAAACTGCGTAGTTTGAGACGTTTAAATAATAATTATTCTTATAAACGTGCATACGACAGGACAATATTAACCTCTAGTTTACGCACAAAACATACAGAAAAATCAATAGCAAGATTTAGTGCTACAGAACCAGGAAAAATTGAATCAGTAAGTCACTTTTATAAACTTAATCCTGACGGTATTTGTAACACACTCAGAGCAGGAACCCCAAGTAGTAGAGGTGCATATACTTCTCCTAGACCAATACATCCATTTACACCTAGATGTATCACAGTTCGAGAAGCAGCAAGACTCCATTCATATCCTGACTGGTTTAGATTTCATGTAACAAAATGGCATGGTTTTAGACAAGTTGGTAATTCAGTTCCACCACTATTAGCAAAAGCAGTTGCTGAAGAAATTATTCATGCTTTAAATATTCAACCACTTAAACCTAGAAGGAAAAAATATAAGTTAGAAAAATTAGAAAATTTAGCTCTCAATATGTCTATAGCTGCAGATTTATATGATGTTGATAGATATACTATTGCACCAAGAATGAGAAAATAAAAATCAAATAATTAATTTAAAATTAAACCCTCTCCATTTATTTTATGGAAAAAAAAAGAAAAAAAGTTCCTTTTGCCCAATTCTTCTATTACAGAAGAGGTGGTTATTAATAATTAGGGTTTGCTGAAAAAGTCTTTTTTAAGGAGTAGGGGAGCAGGGGAATAGGGGAGTAGGCGAGTGTAGGGGAGTAATTTTTTTTGCTCAACTATGCGCCCAAAATCCTAACTTTTTGAGCATAAAGAGCTGAAAATCAGGTACTTTTTACAGACCTAAAAAGGCTAAAAGATTTATCTGTAAATACTTTTAAATTTAATCAGCAGAGCAATAATTAACAGTTAATTATTGAATTTCATATTCTCATACACAGCCAGATATTAATCAAAATTTATTTGTGTCGTATCCTCATTTTCAAAGTTATTTTGAGGAACATTTTTATTTGTTAGAAGTATTTCTTTCTTAGATAACTCATCTCTTTCATTCGTACATTCAGAAGCTAACTCTTGAGTCCAAATTTTGATTTTAGGCCCAGAACTACCCAATCTAATGATCATTTCATTTGCCAGTGGTACTTGAATAATTGCTTCATCATCTATATAAGTACCATTAACACCAAAATTTATAATAATCCAACTAGACCCATCTTCCCAAAGTTCTGCATGATAACGAGAAACTACAGCATTATAAATTGTGACATCATTATCACTTGCTCTACCGATACGAATTAATGATTTTGCTGCCCAACTCCAATGTTGAACAGGAACTAATTTAGTTGGATGTAATAAAGCTAAAGTAATCACTTATAATAATTATTCAATATACTTACAGGAGTTTTAATATTTTCGGGAATAGGAATTACTAGTACCGCTACCCGGAAGTTAAAAGTCAAAATTCATGCATTCAAAAGTATTGATTAGTAAGGTTTTTAGGATTTTTTAACTGGTCAGTTATTTCCGCCATTCTGCACTAGGAATAGGGAACAGATATTAATATTAAACTGTAGCTCACCGAAAAATTTTGCTAGTTAGAGAAAAATAAGGGTTTAAAACCTCTCCTTTAAAAGAGAAAAAAGCGGTCGTTTAGCTACGCACAACTACGTTAACGGCTCTCGCCGACATGTTTGCGGAGCATTCCCTATAAGAAAAAGCGGAGCTTCCCGGAGGGTGAGATGGCGTTAGCGTTAGCGTAGCTCCTCTGTTTGCGCAGCATTCCGCAGGAAAAGAGGCAGCGGCTCTGCAAGAGCGGGTCTCCTGCTCTTAACAGAGCCACTCCGTTAACGCCATATCCAATCAACCAAGAGAAGGAAAAAATTTCCTTTTTGACCAATGTTCTTCTTGAAAAGAAAAGAAGAGGTAATAATTAATAATTAATTATTAATTATTTAAGTCTCCTTATTGCAGAGGTAATGATAACTGATAACTAATAACTGAAATGACCATCCTAAAAATAGCTGTAATTATCGCTATGTTGGTAAATCATTTGTATTTTTACCTCCCTCATCTTTTAAGGAATTAAAATTTTTTATCCCTTGAGACTTTACTCCATCAATTTTTTCCTTAGCTACTTTTGTTACTTGTTGAATTTTGGTAGCAAATTCATCCGTATTTGTCTGAGTTTTCCTATTTTTTTTCTCTCTAGATTTAGTTTGAAAATCTTCTACTTTTTGTTTTGCTTGTTCTGTAACTACTTGGGCTTTTTCTTGAGCTTGTTTTCTCACAACCTTAGCTCTTTGTTGAAATCCGAGAGCTAATTTTTTAGTCTCACTTCTTGCTATATCAATATGTTCTCTAGTTTTGACTAAATCTGCTTGTAAAAAGTTCTGAAGTAAACCTATTTTTTCCGTAACCCCTCCACTATAACATTGAGGATTTTCAAAAGCACTATTAACTACTATTACTCGTTTATTACCAGCGCTAGAAACTGCTTCTGGTGGTAGTAAATAAATACTATCCAAAACACCTCTCCAACCATTAGATTTAAAGAAATAATTAGCTATTGCACCTGTTTTGATATTGAGAATATATTCTACAATAAAACCTACTTTTTCCCCTGTATCAGTCCAAACTTCATTACCAATTATATTGACAATATTATTGTGTTTTTCTAAATTATCTGGTTGTGGTTTCCCATTAACTAGAGTAGCATCAGCACCAATAGTCTCAATTTGTTTCCAAGCAAAATATTTTTTTTCTTTACCAAATAAACCAGATTTACAAATAAAACCTATAACTTGGTGAGATTGAGGATCGAGGCATAATTCTTCTATGCAACCTTGATCTTCAACTGTTTCACGGTCAAGCACTAACCTCTTTAACAGTTGACTATGTTTGATTACCTCTGGTATTTTGTTCATAATTTTATTCCTAACAGAGAGTTTTGATTAAAGATATTGATTGAGGAAAAAGTAATACCAAGCGTGATAAATGTTTATTACAAATGGTAGAAGAAATTCATTAATGGATAATGGAAAAAATATTGAAGAAAAGAGGAAAAATGATAGATATAGCTGTCTATAATTAATTTTAGCAGCTATTTTAAACTAGCTCCGGAAGTCAAAAGTCATAAGAAGTAATTTTAAATAATAGAGGTACAATCTTTTTTCTCTTCCCTATTCCCTATTCCCGATTGCTTAAAATTCAAAATTTATAAATTTCATCAAGGGTAATATTTATATAAGATATAATAAAGGTGACAAAACAATCAAATTAATTTCATATCAAAAATAAGACCATTCATTAAGCAACCTATTCAGATTTTGTATCTTCAAATAAGACTTGTTGTTCACATTCGGTATCGAATATATGCTCTAATAAAGGAGTTTCAGGTTTGCCTAAACCATTTTTTTGGGGAGAATTTTGCCTTTGTTTAAAATTAACTCCCTTTGATTGATCGTGAAGATATATCGCAACTTTTGGTCCAGTAAGAGCCAAATTAATTATCACCCCATTGACTGCCTTAACTTTCCTGATTGGTTTACCATCAATGTATGTACCATTGCTACCTAAATTAATAATTTCCCAATCTCGATGATTAGCTTTTAATTCAACATGATAACGAGAAACCACAGAACTATAAAGAACCACATCATTATCTGAGCAACGCCCAATCTTAATGACAGATTTATTATCGAAAGTCCAACTTCTGACTGGCACAGACTGAAGTGGATGTAGTAGTGTTAGTCTAATCACATTTGCTATTTATTTGATATTTTTAGTAGAACACCTGAGACTATTGTAGATTATTTAGTTTTTATTGTGGTTTTTAGGTAGATGAACTACAACGAAGTCAGAAGTCAGAAGTTATTCTTGGAACGGCAATTTTGAGTAACCCTCCAAAAACATTTCCCTAATCAAGCTGGGGTTGCAGAACCCAATGCTGTTTGACAAATTTCATTTTAGAGGTTTAAAAATTAGTGGCGAGTAAAGAATCTCCCACTAATTTTAACTTCTGACTTTCCTGCGGAATGGGGAACTAACACAGTTCTAATATCTGACTTATTGAAGTCCCGCAGCTCCACCCTAATATTATCTAGGACTTCTCCAGGAAGAAGTTAATTATAGAAAGACCTGAAGCTCAGGATTTTCATTAACCCCCAATCTAAACTTGAGCTAAGAAATTTGAAACAGGAATGAAACTAAGTCTCCTTTACCCAAAGATATTCGATCGCCTGGTCTTAACTTATGTCTATTTCCTTTTGTCAAGGGAGTGTTGTTGACGTAAGTACCATTGGAACTACCAGTATCTTCAATATAATAACTATCTCCTTCTACCCTAATATCAGCATGACTACGAGAAACCACCTCAGAATCAGGAAATCCTGAAACATCAATATCTGGAGGTATTCGGTCATTGGGTTTACCTATATGAATCACAGATAAATTAATTGGCAATTCAATATCTGTATCTGTTCTGATATGAAGCAACTTGGCCGACTGTTTTTGCAACTGGGTGTTTGCCGGAATTGCTTTTCCTCCAGTGGGAGATGGAGAACTTACTTCAGGGGTAACAACAGGGGTGGTAACAACATTAATAGTTTGTGGCGGTTCCTCTGTAACAAGCGGAGTATTAGGGTTGCTAGATTTTTCTAAGTTTAGTTGACCAGATACTATAGGTTCTAGTGTCAATAATGGGTCTGGTGAGTCTAGGTCAGGTATATTTTCCGAAGGCATACCTGGATCTATACCAGACAGAGGTGATACTATAGTGGGCATCACTGCTGGATCTGTTTGGGGTGAAACTTGACCTTCCTCTTTACCAGCACTAACTTTCAGCTCGAAGCCACATTGACCACAAAAAGCAGCATCAGCTTGAACTATTGCCCCACAGTGGGGACAATTTGTCGTTACTGGTAAGGGAGTGTAGCAAGATTCACATTGGTTTGCTCCATCAGGATTCTGATGATTGCAATTAGGACAGACAATCATTTATCTTCTCCTTGCTATCGGCCAGATAAGTAAAGTACCTCAACTTTAACATCCTCCCGACGTTGTGCTTGAGCCATAACACGGAATTCCTAACTTTATAATTTGCTTCTCCCAGATTTTTTTTAGATTAATCACTACTCAAATATTTACCCCAGTCATTAACCAGTGTAATTCACCTTGGGGTTGGATAAGACGACTGGGATAATTCATATCATCAGCTTTTTCTACAAATACTTGGTCTAATGCTTCTTGTTTATCTGCACCAGCAACTAGAAATATAACGCAACGAGCCTGATTAATTAATGGGAAAGTGAAAGTTATTCGCGGTTGGCCATCTTTATTGCCTACGGTAATTAGGCGATCGCTTACTTTTAAGGCATCTGTATAAGGAAACAGGGATGCTGTATGACCATCACCTCCCATTCCTAGTAAAATCAAGTCCAAACTAGGAAACGCCCCTGGTGAGACCTGAAAAAATTCTCGCAAATGAGCATCATGGGTAGCAGCGTCTGCTTCTGGATCGCCTGCCCCTGTTTCCATAGGATGAACATTTGTCGGTGGTATGGGTACTCGGTCTAGCCAAGCTTGCCTGGCCATTTTTTGATTACTATCTGGATGGTCAGGAGCTACATAACGTTCATCGCCCCAAAATACATGAATTTTATCCCAAGGCAAATTTTGATTTGCTATGGACTCATAAAGTGGCCTTGGTGTATTGCCACCAGCTAAAGCTATGGTACATTGGCCACGTTCTGCGATCGCCTCTTGCATTTTCGCCAAGCAAATGTCCAGAGCTTGTTCGATCAACTTTTCCTTATTTGGCAACAATTCAACCTGTTTGTTCATTTTATTTTTGTTATGATTTAAAGTGTCTACCCAATAAAGATAGTTATTTTTACTCAATTTGGGTATCGGATATATAGTATGGGAATTTGTATTTAGATGTCAGTTTATCTCATTACACTCAAGTCATATTAGTATCTGCTAGTTAAAGGTATTTAAGGTGTAACAATTAAGGAGAGATAAATTTAGTGGTAAGCAGTCAATCAATAAATTATTCAAAATAATAATATTTGTTAACTTTGGCTCAAATATAAATAATTTCTTAAAATTTAATCAAATTTTCATATTACCAACAAAAATCATTCCAATCTCAGTATATTTACTTAGTAAAGTTGGCAAATATCTTCAGAACGATTTTAAGGTTATATAGCACTATACAAATAGGGCACGAAAATTTTAAATGCTCAAATTCAGTCAGGGACTACTAGAGACTCCTTCTGAATTCTAGCTTCTGACTTGTGAGTTGCACATAGCTCTATATCAGGTAATTCACGGAAGTTTTTTTAGTCCCTAGTTTATTGGCGTTAAAAAGTAATTTTTAAATAATTATATTCATGTTAATTTAGTGGTGTGTCTACAAAAATGAAATTATTTCACCATAACTGAAGAACAGACTAATGTAGTTAAAAAATAATAAATTAAGGAACAATATCCATGTCTGATAAGAAAAAATTACCTAAATCCATACGCTATTTTCGAGCCAGATTTAGTCATTTGACAAAGCCTTTAGTTTGGGGACCAATTGGTGTAGCTTCTCTAGTGCTATTATTTGCTTGGGAATTATCAGTCAATCCAGAATGGTTAACCATTGAAGATGATGATAATTTAGTATCAAACGGCAATAATATCACCGAAAATTTATCTCCTGAAGAAGTTTCTGTTATGAGCGATATTGGCAATTCCTCAGTTTTAATGGAAGAGTTAAAAAATGGTCAACAACTGCCAATTAATTCTCCACTAAATTTTCAGCGAAATTTATTAAGAGAAACTAAAAACACATCTGCTAGGCAAAAAAATATTACAAAACCTGGAGAAGATTTAGGTAAACCTCAGCCCCAAATTAATATTTACGAGAGAGTGCAAACTAATAATTTGCCTTCTACAAATCAACTACCAAATACCAAATTATCCACTGCTCCCCTATTACGCAGTATGAATTTGTTTGACCAAACAAACCAGGAGGAAAAAATAGAAAAACCTGTCAATACCCTACAGAATGCTATGGATGATTACCTGCGTTCCAAAAATCAATTTCAATCTCCCTCAAATTATCAGTCTCAAACAAATAATATTAACCTCTACCCAACTGAAATAAAGCCAACGGATATTCAACCTTCTTCTATTTTGAATAGACCAACATCGAATATTCCTAAATCTCAGGAAAGAAGCAATTATAGTGCGGCTTTTCCAACCATAAATGTTACTCCTCCAAAACCTTACTACACAGATTTATCAAGCGGAATAAATCAAATAAATAACCCAACCAATTTACCAGGGTCTAATTATTTTCCTCAAAGACAACCGACTACTCCAAATTTGCCTCCATTAATTCCAGTAGTACCTAATAGTTTTGCCAATAATCAAAATGGGGTAAATAGAGTTAATAATTGGGGAGTACCTAACTCTTACAACAATCAAGGATATCCACAAAATCAACAACAACAATATAACTATGGAGTAAACCCTAATCAAGTAAATCAAAGTGTACCACGGCCTCTTTCAAACAATCCTTTTTCTAGGCGTAATAATAGTTTTTATAATCGTGGATATAGCCAGCGTTGGCATAACCCTTTTTAGGAAGTGAAGAAGGAAGAAGTAAGAAGTAAGAAGTAAGAAGTAAGAAGTAAGAAGTAAGAAGCAAGAAGTAAGAAGTAAGAAGTAAGAAGTAAGAAGGAAGAAGTTTATGGGTAAATACAGTTCAGTTAAGGATTTTTTGTAGAAGGAAGAAGGAAAGTAGATGAGTCTATAGCTCGATTTAATACCGCTCAGTTACGGATTTTTTTGAAAGTTATATAGTCTGAAAAACTTATCTAAATGCTTCTATAGTTTATGAGTTTTGGTCTTATCTGAACCGTATTGGTTGATAGGGTACTTATACCAATTACCAAAATAAACCCTGTACTTGGGTCACACTTTAGTTATTAAGTAATTAACACAGGCACAATAACTCCCATACCTAATTCTTAGGCAGTTAATGTTAATTATTATGATGTTTATTTCTGCCCCCACCTCCCACACTCCCATAGGGAGATTGCATGCAAAATCCCACCTCACCTAATTAAACATAGCAACATTATTTTTGAGAAATGGTATTAAAGCCTAAGCAATTTTAGACACCAGGAATTCTAATGGGGTATTCAATCCATAAAATCAAAGATAATTTCAATCACATATTTTGATGATTTTCAGGATTTTCAAGATTATTAAGTGCTTATGCAAAATGAATTACACATTTTATTATACATCTCCAATCTTATCTATAAATTATCAACTCTTTCTCCCTATTCCCTATTCCCTGTTTCCTATTCCCTATTCCCTCTGTGAACTAATAAATTCCTGAAAGCACCACTACTTATTACTTAATTTTCTCAACTCATTTTTAATACATGATGTTGGTAATAATGCTATTCGCCTACTGGTTAATACAGTACAAATTTCCATAGTAGTTGATAACGCAGGGATAAAATTTTGTTCTAGTTGGTAAACAATTGAATCTGTTAATTTATACTGACGAATTAACTCTTTATCGGCTACATATCTAGGGTCGTAAGCGGTTAGATCGAGCAACCAAAAATCAACTCCATAATTCTGAAGAAAATTATTAACTTCTTCTGGGTTAGGAGTATATTGAGCCTGAATTAAATCAATGGCTCTTTGACTAAATTGACTATAATATCCTACATGATAAGGTAAGCTATATTCTTGCGCGACTAAGGTAGAACGTTGAGCAAAACTAGGAATATTATTTGATTCTTTGGATATAGAAGCAATTAATGTATCTTTCGGTTGTGCTAATAAATATTCATATAATTCTTTTTCCTTGCCTTTAATATAGGATTGATTATCTATGGTTAGGTCTTGATAAAAAGGAATAATACTTAATGTTACTAATAATAGAGTTGTACATCCGATAGATATTTTATGTGGGAAAGTCAAACCATTTTCTAGCTGAGAAATAATTTGCTTTAAATAATTATCCAAGAAAATTATTAAGGCAATACCTGCAGCTATTGCCATCATCACTCGCATACTATGGTAAATATATCTGTTGGGAAAATGAAGCTGAAATAAAAAGATATGAGCTAAAAAAAATAATCCTACTGATGCGATTAAAATGTGAGTTAATATTCCTACTTTTTCAGATACTTGTTTTGCTAGAGGAAATTTTTCTTTTCTGAGTATAAAAGGTAATAGTAATGAAGCTATAGCCAGTGGTGAAAATAATCCCAAAAATAAGATACCACTCCTCGGTCCTGTAAGCCAAAAAACTAAGGGATTATGATGAAAAAAGAATGCTCTACCATATTTACCATCAGCATAATTAAAAATAGGTTGAATTTTGGCTGCAGTAGTAGTAATAATTGGTCCGAACTCAGTAGCAGTTAATTTGTATGGTAAAAGTATTATTGCAACAGTTATTATTCCTCCTAACCAAAGCCAATAATTTAATTTAATTGAGGTAAATTTTAATCGATTTTGATGGTAGAAGAATAGTCGAATAGTTAGGATGGTTAGTGATAGTAAAACTGTGTGGGGATAAAAAACTGCTTGGAGAGCGATCGCTACTAAAACAGGAAATAAGGAACCTCGGAGTAAGTAATATAAGAAGGCTAAAAAAAGAGGATAGAAAAATGCTCTAGGGGTGGCAGAAACTAAGTCATCTTCCATCCATAAAGTTTGATTTAAAATGAATGAACTAAAAAATCCGACTGCGGGAATAGGCAGAATCTGTAAACTGACTCCAAAGCAGTAAATTGTAGAAATTAATCCCAGAAATATTGGTAATAATTTACCTATAAAAATTGGGTCGATACCTGGAGATGTTATTAACCAATAAAAAGTTTTATAACCCCAAGGTGCTACTGACTGAAAATAGTCAGCAATTAAGTCTTCAGGAAATAATTCTGCATCCAAAAAACGACGCATCCAAAATATATGTTGTCGTGCGTCATCTTGGATTATATATTTAGTTTCAAAGGCTGCTTTTAGAGATTCAATACCATAAATTAATACAACTGCTATACTTAAACCAAACCAAAATATCCTGCTTCTATTTGTCAGAAATTTATGTAATTTCAATAAAAATCTAGTTATTTTTGATTTGGATATTAAAGGATTTGACATATTTTATTATCAACTATTGATATACCTTAAATGCTGCAATAGTAGGGGCGGGTTTTAGTTGAAATTTTCATGCTTACTCTAAGATTTACATAAACCCGCCCCTAAAACAGTGGGTTATATCATTCAGGGCGGGTTTATTTGACTCAATGTGAAAACTCGTTAACTTAACTGTGAAACCCGCCCCTACGCAGCCTAACTAATTCCCTAATGTAGAAAATTAGCTGTGTCAGTCCACTACTGTAAGCATTCAGCTATTAGCCGTCAGCTTGAGCGCAATAAGAACATTTGTTTAAGGAAGGGTTTTCTAAGGAATATAGACTTTGGAGCTGACTTTTGTAGTAATATTTTTCGTTTCTTGGGTAAGCTTTTATTACTCACTAAAAGCTCTCTTCTGATAGCTGATAGCTGACGGCTGAATGCTTACCCACTACTAGACTACTTTTGACTTTTGACTTTTGACTTTTGAATTGATTAACGAGAGGCTCTTACTAACAATAATGCTGCTACTCCAAGACCTATAAGATTTGGTAGCCATCCCCCCAAAAAAGGAGTCAAAATCTCTTTTTGCCCCATTGCTCCTGTAATAAATGAAAGTAAATAATAGCCAAAAATAATTATCACACTAATACCAAAGCTAGTACCTCTATTAGCCCTTCTTTGCGGTCTAATTCCTAAAGCTGCTCCTACTAAACCCATTACTAAACACACAAATGGTAAAGCAAATTTTTGTTGAATTCTGACTTGAGTTTTAACAACTTTCCGATAATTTCCACTTAATCGCATTAAGTCTAAATATTCATAAGATTGAGCAATATTCATTTGTTTGTAAGTACGTCTTTTTCCTGCTAAATCTAAAGGAGCGCTAGAAAGCTTTAATGTTTGATGGTCAAATTTGACAATATTACGATATGAACCATCTGGAGATACCAGATAAATCGTCCCATTAAACAAGTCCCAAATATTTTCTGCCGAGTTCCAAGTTGCTGATTCAGAGGACACAATTTGGTCAACTCCATATTGGGAACGGTCCAAAATAGTTACCCCTTTCATATACTTACCATCAAACCTTTCGGCGTAGAATAAGCGGGTTAGTGCATCATCTAGGCTACCGTCTGGTTGTTTGACTTTTCCAAACTCTGGATAGAAGATATTTTTTTCTTTGAAAGGAGGATTTTCTTGGTCTAGAGTTCTTTCTAGAATGAGAGAGCCTTGATAGTTAGCATTAGGTACAATCACTTCATTGAGAGCAAAGCTAAAAGCAGTGACCGTCAGACTTAATATGACCGCAGGTATCACCATTCTATAAACACTAATGCCACAGCTACGCAGAGCAACTATCTCACTATTGCTAGACATCTGACTGTAAACCATGAGAGTCGCAAGTATCATTGCCATCGGGAATGCCAGGCCAATATATTCTGGCATTTTGAGTAGAAATACTTGAATGGCAATCGAAACAGGTAGTCCAGATTCTGTCACTTTTCGGACTAACTCAAACATTGCCCCAACTGTTATGCCAATAGATGAAAATAATCCTACACCAAAGAGGAATGGCCCAATTAATTCTGTGATGATGTAGCGGTCCATGACTGAAATTTTTGGTTCCAATCTTTGGAGGAAAAAGAAAGACTTTGAGATACTACTGTCCATATATTTCAGATTTAAGGTCGAGTCTACAATTCAGAATTGAAAGCTGGGTTGGCTTTTAATTCTGCCCTGATAAAATAGATGTTTTAGGATATTATCTAAGGTTAACTTACAGCGGTTTTCATTTCAGTAGACTTAGGAGTTAGGACTCAGGAGTCAGGAGTCAGGAGTTAGAAGTTAGAAGTTAGGAGTTAGGAGTTAGGAGTTAGGAGTCAGGAGAAATATTAGATTTGAAATATTAAATTATATAATTCCTATTCAATAGAAAACTTGTCTTAATGAAGAAGTAGTTTTGCAATTACTGTATAACCGGATTTTATATAATATATACTGAAAACTTGTCATTGCGACGATAGGAAGCAATCTCGCACCACCCCTAAGATTGCTTCTTTTGCATTTTGACCGAAAAAATAGATCTTCCATCTTCCTTCTTCCTTACCTATAGAAGCCATTTGGTATCTCAAAAAATAGGTTGGAGGGAGAAGTAATTGATAATTTATGGGTAAAAATTGATTTGATTTGGGATTTTGGGAGATATCTCATACACCCCATCTGCCCATCTGCCCATCTGCCCATCTCCTCATCTCCCTCCTCTGTTTTTAAATAGATCTTCTATATATAGCGCTACGCATTAAGGTGTTTGACATTTCTAAATCCTAAAACCCTTTATTAGTCTACTATTCCCTATTCCCTATTCCCTATTCCCTAGCGCTATAATACCGATGCTACCCGACACAATATTAGAAGTCAGAAGTGAAAATTCTAGGAATTTCGGAGAATTTACGATCGCTCCCTCAACTTTGTTGTACTACCTCCAGAAATAAGTCAGCGATAGCACTGAGCTGATATTTTTCTACCAGAAATCACGTAAGTGCTAACACAGATTTTACCTGCTGATTTTTAGGATTTAAGATTTATAAAAGCTTTTTTTTTAATGCCCAATCCGCTGATAAAACACACTTTTTAGTTTTGCTTGTAAAACTTTTATTCCTTATACTTGACCACTATAATAAAGATCCTATTTTAGCCGGATTAGAGATAATAATTGCAGGAATATTTACCTATTGCCTTTTTGGCCATTAAATATCAATGTGACAATAAATTAACCAAAATCAAGCTATTATTTCCTCAAAAAAGGGATTATTTGTCGTTGTATATACGGAGTAAATCACAAATCTGCTTTCCTAGAAAACGATGAAAGTTAAGCAGAGTAATGGTTAAGATGTTATCTATTAAGCCTCTTTCAAATTCATGTAAATCTTTACCGTTTCTTCACCTATTCGCCTATCTAAGCAGATTATATTAGGGTTAATGAGACAAAAAACAAACACACACACAAAAAACCAATGAAAACAACTAAATTCTTAACTAGCGCATTCGTTTTAGGTTCTATCGCTTTAGGTACATTAGGTCAGGCAAAAGAAGCAGCAGCAGCCAATATTGTAAATACTTGGCAAGCATCTGAAGCTGTTTCAGACCAGTATCATAGTGCCAATCATCACCATGCTTTCTGGATACCTGACATGCACTATGATTTTGATTTCGAGGGTGATGCTTTCTTCAATGAGTATGACGATGGTACAATTAATTTAATCGGTAACATTGGTGCAGGGAATAAAAAATTTGCAGTAGATGTTTGGTTCAACTCCATGGGAAATTTACAAGAAGGACAAGCGACTGCTCAATATCTTGCACCTAAAATAGAATTGAATCGGGGAAACCATAGCAGCGTCACGAATGTTAATGATTGGAGTTATTACACAATTGACAGTAGTAAGTCTTTATTAACTGAGATAGGAGAATGGTATGGTAATAATGATCAAACAGATACCTTCTTCTTGAGAGACCGAATGGGAGACCAAGATACAAAGAACGGTAAAACATACAAAGGTCAAATGGGTCTTGGAGGTAATGGCAAGAATATAAACGAAGGCTTCGCTTCCTGGTTTTGGCTCGAAGATACCAACACCGGTCGGACATTCAAGGGTGATATCAATATTGACCTCGTTGAGACAGAAGTAGCTAGTGGTGTTCTAAGTGAGAGTGTTCCCGAACCTGCAACAATGAGTTTTCTAACTCTCGGTTTATTGGGAACTGGAATGGGTGCATTAAAGCGCAAAAAACAGTAATAGACTCTCATTTTTACCACCCAAATGATGCAAACATTTGCATTCCATTCCCAAAACTAGGGAACTTCCTTCACTTCTACCTCTAATCTATTATTCAATTCAGTTTCAACTCCACAGCAATTATCAGGGTTAACTACATTAATCGAATAATGATGAACATATCTTCTGAATAATTTCAGAATGATTAGAGAAATAAGAAAGCAAACCAGGTAAATAGTGGCATTATATCATGTCCAGTAGTATCGGTATAAAAAAGCAGAGAAACCGGGTTTGTATCAAATGCCATGCAATACTAGGATTAACTTCCTACAAACCCAGTTTCTTATAACACTTCCATTGCAATGCAATGTGATATTAGATAACATCCAGTTAAATAGTTGTCATTGCGACTAAAGCAAAGCAATCTCAAAAACCTTGAGATTGCTTTTTTTTGTTGTTTGTAGTATTGCTCTAGCCCCTTAAATTTCTCAGACTAGAGCAATACTACGAACCTAATTATCAGTGTTCTACCGTTAGCCCAACTCCCCAGGAAGAGGTACATGATATTACTTTTGACTTTTGACTTTTGAATTTTGACTTAACAAAGGTTAATATGTAAATTGATAATTTTCTGATTCTTGTAATTATGACTCAATCAAATGATAGTAGAACAGTCGAACAGATTGTCAATACAGTAATGGGGGTAAAAACTGAAGATACAAATCAGTCTCTAGAAAGACAAAGAGTTTCTACAAAAGAGCTAGATTTAAAAGCACTTTCTATTTATAAATTAGGAACTATCCTGCAAATAGGAATAATTATTCTAACTTTTTGGGGAATGGAAAAATTGGTAATTTTAGTTGATAATTACTCTGCTTTCCCTACTTGGTTAAGCACAGTATTTGCCGGACTATTTTTCACATTATTGAGTATTCGTTCGCGAATTTTTTCGACCTTAGACAATACCCGTACTAGCAAAACTTATGATAGTATTGTCAGACCAAAATGGGCACCTCCACCTTTAGCATTTCCCATAGTTTGGATGACAATTGCAGTTTTACGCGTCATCTCTTCTCTATTAATTTGGCAGCAGATGAACCAACAATTTTTAGTGTTTCCTTTAATAGCTTTTGCAGTACATCTTGCTTTAGGAGATACTTGGAATACTATTTTTACTGTCGAACGTAGATTAGGTGCTGCTGTTCCAGTTGTTATTTTAGGACCTTGGTTATCTGCATTAATAGTTACTATATTTTACTGGCAAACTAATCCTATAGCTGGAATGATTTTAGCCCCTTCTTGTGTGTGGTTAACTGTAGCTGCCGTATTAGTATTTAGTATTTGGCAATTGAACGGTAAAGAGCCATTATATCCACTCAAATTAACAGTTAGCTAAAATTATAGTTTTGTAGGGGTTTGGTCTCCAAACCCTGACAACTTAAAATTGAAGCTGAAATTAGTGTATAATTGAGGTTTCTAGTAGCTAAAGCATCACTTCTAACTTTTAACTTTAGTAAAACTGTATTACTCATTTCAATTTATTATTAATTATAGTTAATTAACCAAACTTTATATAAATTATTTAATTTTTACTAACCTAGATTCTATTTTTGATTTATTTATAGACTTAAGCAGGTATAATTAAATTATGGTTTTTGATTTTTTGCTATCTTAAAATTCTACTTACTTGCTAATAGATAATCATTATTTAACTAAACCTATCCGGATTTAACAGTTGATTGAAGTATTACGAAAATATCAGGCTTAAATTAAAATAGGTATGGAAACTCCTACAATCTATTTACCACCAAGATTAGAATTAAAAATCGACCTAACAGACGAACAATTTTGGCAACTTTGTCAGGAAAATGACGACTTAAGATTTGAGCGAAGTGCCACAGGAGAAATAATTATTATGTCGCCTATGGGTGGAAATACAGGAAAACGCAATGTCAAAATAACCACCCAATTAGATATCTGGAATTCTCAAAACAATCTAGGAGAAGTGTTTGACTCCAACACAGGTTTTATCCTCACAAATGGTTCACAACGTGCCCCGGATGCTTCTTGGCTTAGTCGAGAAAAATGGGATGCTTTAACCTTAGAAGAACAAGATAAATTTTTACCATTATGTCCTGATTTTGTAGTCGAATTAATGTCTCCTAGTGATAGTCTAGAAAAAACTAGAGCAAAGATGAGAGAGTATATTGAAAATGGGGCAAAATTAGGCTGATTGATTAATCGGAAACAACAACAAGTAGAGATTTATCGACCTAACCAAAATGTAGAAATATTAGAAAATCCCCAGACAGTATCAGGAGAAAATATTTTACCAGGATTTATTCTGTATTTAACAGTAATTTGGTAGTATAAATCTATAATTTTATAACTTTTCCTCATGTTATAGGGAGGTAGATTTTCCTACAGTAAAGCACTAATAAAAATAGTTATTCTAGCCTCAGTAATCTTCGGTAAATTTTCAGAAAAGAGGTATAAATGAAACAAACAACTCTAATAAATTTTTCCTCAACTAGACAACCCCAAAATCATCAACAGCCCAAAATGAATATTAAGCAAGCAAAGAATTTTTTCAGCTTAGGAAAAGTTTTAGCAAAAAAAGGAGAATTGGAGGAGGCGATCGCTGCTTACCAAAAAGCAATTAAGTTAGCTCCTGACTGGGAAGAGGTAAAACAGTATTTGGCAGATGCAGAAAATAAACTTCAGCAGCAAAAAACTAATGATAAGTTAACAATGGTGGAGCAGTTGGAGAAAATATCAGCTACACAACAGACAGATATAGAAAAAGTTACTGCTGGTGAGACAATTAAAGTAGATTCAAATTTGGCAGAAGATTACCATTTGGAAGGTGATGGTTTAGTACAAAAGGGAGAAACAGAAGAGGCAATTATAGTTGAGAAAAAGACAGATGAAACTAAATCAGAATCCTGGGAAGAGCTTTATAAACAAGGTGATTTGTTAAAGGAAAAAGAGGAGTTAGAAGCAGCGGTTGATGCTTATAATAAATCTATAGAATTAAAGTCAGATTTTTGTTGGTCTTATAATAGTTTGGGTGATGTTTTAGTTAAGTTAAAGAAGTGGGAAGAAGCAGTTAGTGCTTATCGTAGGACTGTAGAGTTAAATCCTGATTTTCCTTGGGGTTCTTATAAGTTGGGAGATGTGTTGGTTAAGTTGGAGGATTGGGATGGGGCGATCGCTGCTTATCAAAAAGCAATTCAACTACAACCAAAACTACCTCAAATTAATATAAAATTAGCATCTGCTCTTAAACAAAATCAATCAAGTGAAGAAGAAATTATTTCTTGTTACCGTCGGGCAATTGAAGAAAATCCAGATAATATTGAACTTTACCACAAATTGATAGAAATTACGCCAAACGATGCAGAATTATATCTACAATTAGGGAATGTTTTAGTCAAAGAAGGTAATATAGATGAAGCTATAATTTTTTACAAATTAGGATTAAAGATTCAGCCAAATGACAGTCATTTATTATCTCATTTAGAAAAAGCTTTAAGAGAAAAATTAGATTCAGAAAAAGTAAGCTTTCAAGAGGAACAAAATAATAATGTTCAACCTAAATCTGCTGATGCTTATCTTAGCTTAGGAGACGATTTATTTAATCAAAAAAATTGGCAAGAAGCTTCCATTGCATATAGTCAAGCAATAGCGATGAACCCCAATTTAGTTTGGGCACATTATAATCTAGGTAGAGCTTTAACACAGCATAAAAAGTTAGATGAAGCCATTAATGTTTATCAAAAAATAGTTGAATTGGAACCAAATTTTACCGAAGTTTATCCTACTCTAGGAGATATTCTCTTTGAAAAAAAGCGATGGGATGAAGCAGTAATAATTTACCGCAAAGCAATTGAATTGAATGTTAACTTAATTTGGTCTTTTTTTAATTTAGGTAGAGCTTTATCAGAACAAAAAAAGATTGACGAAGCTGCTACAGCTTATGGAGAAGTAATTAAAATTCAACCAGATTTTGTCGAAGCATATTTTGCTTTAGAAGAAGTATTGTTAAAACTGAATAGATTAGAAGAAGTAGAAAAGCTTTACTATCAAGTAATTAATTTAAAGTTAGATTTTCCGAAGCTAAATTTCAAATTAGGTAAAGTCTTAAGTAAGCAAGGTAAATGGGAAGAATCTATTGATTTATATCGTCAAGTTCTTGAAACAGAACCTAATTCACTAGAAGTTTATGAAAGTTTAGCAGATGCTTTATACGCAAGCTCTAAAATTGATAGTCCTGCAGATAAAGAGAAATATCAATCCAATCTAGAGGCAGCGTTTAACTATTATAAAGAAGTAATTAAAAGTAAACCAGATCGGATAAATATTTATCATAAAATGATAGCAATTCAGCCATATAATCCGGAATTATATGCAAATTTGGCTAATGTTTTAGAGAATCAAGGTCAGCTTGACGGAGCGATTTGTTTTTATCAAATAGCATTAGATATAAAACCTCAAAAATTAGAGTATTGTTTACTATTGCAAAGGGTAATAGAAGACAAAAATAAAGTTTTAAATTCTCCAATATCAGCTCGTCAAATTCTTAATAAGGAAAAAATTATAAAAGATTTAATTCTTCCTCAAAGTCAAGAGCCTTTGGTATCTATAATTATTCCTGTCTATAATAAGGTGGGGTATACTCTTAAATGTTTACAGTCTTTGGCAGATAATCTTAACTCTAGTGCTTCTGTGGAAATTCTAGTTGTAGATGATTATTCTAAAGATGAAACACAATATTTTATAGAAGAAATTTCAGGTGTGAGGTATATAAAAAATCCTGAAAATATGGGTTTTATTAGAACTTGTAATTATGGTGCTTCTCTATCGCGAGGAGAATATTTATGTTTCCTAAATAATGATACAGAAATATGCCCAGATTGGTTAGAAAGTATGTTAACAACAATAGAAGAAAATGAAGATGTTGGTATTGTAGGTTCCAAGTTAATTTATCCCAATGGTTTATTGCAAGAAGGAGGCGGTGTCATCTGGAATAATGGCTCGGGATGGAATTATGGCAAGCTAGATAATCCAGAAGCGCCAGAGTATAATTATCTAAGACCTATCGATTATTGTTCTGGTGCAAGTTTACTGATCAAAACAGAAACTTTTGAATCTTTAGGTAGATTTGAAAAAGATTTTGTACCAGCTTATTATGAGGATACAGATTTATGTTTTGCTGTCAGGAATAAGTTAGCTTTAAAGGTGATGTATCAACCTCGTTCAAAGGTTATTCACTATGAAGGAATTTCATCTGGTACATCTACCAGTAGTGGTATTAAACGTTACCAAAAAATTAATGCCGTAAAGTTTACTCAAAAGTGGCATAATGAACTCCAAAATCATTGTCAACCAGGAGATCCTCTTAATCCAATCAAAGCTCCTAGAAGACTTTGTGGAGAAAAAATTATCCTATTTATAGAACATCAGATACCTTGTTATGATAAAGAGTCTGGTTATAGAAGAATATTTGAAATAATTAAAATGTTTAAGAATATTAATTATCATGTAATTTTTGCACCAGACAAAGGTATTAACGAAGAACCTTATACCTCAGAATTACAAAATATGGGAGTTGAAGTTTTATATAGTAACGAAAATTATGATGTGGGGATAGAGGAACAAGTTAAGAGAATTCTACCAATAGTTGATATTGCCTGGATATGTCGTCCCGAACTGAATCAAAAGTACGCTTGGTTAGTTCGTGAGCATAGCTCTAATGCAAAAATAGTTTATGATACTATAGACTTACATTATGTGAGACTTAAGAGAGGTTGGGAACTACTACCTGATTCTGCTCCAGAAAAGCCAGAAAAAGAACAAGAATGGCAGGGTACACAGAAACACGAGATTGCTATGGCAAAGTATGCCGATCTAACTATTACTGTTACTGAAGTAGAGAAGAATATTTTAATAGAACAGGAAGTAAGTAATGTAGCAGTTGTTCCGAATATACATCTCCCTTATCAGGGTAAAGGTGAAAGTTTCCAACAACGAGAAGGAATACTTTTTATTGGAGGTTACAAACATATTCCAAATATAGATGCTGTAGAATGGTTGTGTCAATCAATTATGCCTTTGGTTTGGCAGTATCTTCCTGAAGTTAAAGTTACCCTATTAGGTAGTCATCCACCAGAAGAGGTGCAAAAGTTAGCAAGCGATCGCGTCACGGTTACAGGTTATGTGAGGGATGTAACTCCATACTTTCTCAATCATAGAGTGTTTGTATCTCCCCTACGCTACGGTGCTGGTATGAAAGGAAAGATAGGGCAAAGTTTGGAGTATGGTTTACCTGTTATTTCTACTAAAATTGGTGCAGAAGGTATGGGTTTATTGCATGATTACAATGTACTGATAGCTGACACTGCTGATGATTTTGCCGAAGAAATCTTACGTCTTTGCAAAGACGAGCAATTGTGGTATTGTTTGGCTAATAATTCCAAAGATGCGATCGCGCCTTATACTCCTGAGTATGTGCAATCTAGTTTGGTTGAATTAATGAGAGATTTGAGCGAATTACAATAACAATAATTTTTAAAATAGCTTGAATAATAAAGTAGAAAAAATGAACAATAACAATCTTAACCTTCATTATCAGTCTGTACAAACCAATCCCAATTCCTTTGAAGCACACCATAGATTAGGGCAAGCTCTTCAAAATCAAGGCCAGTTTCAGGAAGCTACTAATGCTTACTTAAAAGCAATTAGAATTAACCCAAATTTTGCGAAATCTCACCACAACTTAGGTCAATGTTTAGCAAGGCAAGGCAAATTTAAAGAAGCTATAACTGCCTATCAAAAAGCAATTAATCTTGCACCAAAAGTGTCTGAAAATTATCATAGTTTGGGGGATGCTAGATTTGAGCATAAACAGTGGAGCCAAGCTGTTAATGCTTACCAAAAAGCAATCGATATTAATCCTAATTTCGCTTGGTCTCATTACAATTTAGGGAGAGCATTAGCAAATCAAGATCGGACTGAGGAAGCTATCCAAGCTTATGAGAAAGCAATTGAATTTAACCCTCAATTTACAGAATGTTACGAAACTTTAGGCAATAGCTTTCTTCAAAATAAGCTTTGGAATAAAGCTGCTGAATATTACAAGAAATCTGCTGATATTTGGTTTGATCGTCAAAACTGGACTAAAGCTACCGAGTTTTATAATAAGGTCATTGAGTTAGATGAAAATATGGCTGAAGCTCATTATCAAATAGGCAGAATTTTGCAGCAACAAGGTCACATAAATGATGCAGTTAGTTCTTATTTAAAAGCAATTCAAGCTCAACCAAATTATTCTCAACCTTACTTGATACTTAGAAATACACCACTTCAGTTAACAAAATTAGATGAGGCTATTTCAACTTACTATAAAGCCATTGAAAAAAATCCTGATTTCCCTCCTTTACATATTAATTTAGCTGATGCTTTAACTAAAAGTGGAAATATAAAAGAAGCAGTTGAGCGTTACAAAATTGCTATTTTTAAACAAACAAAAATTAAATATCCTGAATTAGTCCAAGAAATTTCCAATTCAGGAGATGTGAAAAAACCTGATTTTATTATCATTGGAACTGAAAAATCTGGCACCAGTTCGTTATATGTTTATCTTGTACAGCATCCACAAATTATAGCTCCTATTGAAAAAGAAATTCACTTTTTCTCCCACAAATTTGATTATGGAAACGAATGGTATTTAGCACATTTTCCTCCTATCTTAAATCATCCAAACTTTTTAACAGGAGAAGCTAGCACATCTTACTTTCATACCTGTCATTTAGATACCCATAAACGATTATTTTCTCTCCTTCCTAATACAAAGTTAATTTTGTTATTAAGAAACCCTGTAGAACGCACTATTTCTCATTACCATCAAAGAGTTAGGCTAGGTTTTGAACATAGATCTCTGGAAAAGGTAATTTCTTCAGAAATGGAAATTCTTAAAGGTGCTGAGAATCCTATATCATTGGGTGAAAAATACTGGAAAACCCAATGTGGTTATTTGTGGGTTGGGTTATATTTTCATTTCCTGAAGGATTGGATGAGCATATTTCCTAAAGAACAAATTTTGATTTTGAAGTCTGGTGATTTTAACGAAAATCCAAAAGCTACAATGGCAAAGGTTTATAATTTACTCGGTTTGCCAGATCATCAACTTTCTCATTACGAAAAATATAATGCAGGTTCTTATCCACCAATATCTGAAAAAGTCAAAAGAGAATTGTTTGACTTTTTTGCTCCTCATAATAGTAGCTTAGAAGAATATCTGGGTGTAAAATTTAATTGGTAAGTTTGAGGTGATGTTATAAATTAGGTCTAAGGCTAGAAATAACGAAGATATTATGCCAATATTTGAAAATTCTATTTCCTCAAGAAAAAGTGATTTTTATCAGATTATTTTGTATAGTTCAAAGAATGTGATGCCATTATTTTGTCAATCAGCTCTTTGCCTTTCAAGTACCAATTTTCATGGCATTTAAATCTATAATCGTGGATTGTAACATCGTATGGAGAGATTGGAGAATTTGTCTCCGGCAATTCTGATATTTCTCTTATTTCCTCTAAATTGAATGGAATATCTACAGTATTTTGAATTTGCCTCAAAATTTCATAAAAAATTATATTGCTTGGATGGTTATGGGAAATAAATAATTTTTGATGTCTATAATGCTCTACAATAAACTCAGATAATTTAATAGTTGTAAATAATTCTCGTCTTTTCATTTCTCCCAAGCATTGCTCAAATCTTTTAATCAGGCGAAAATCAATTTCGCCATGTTTATATTTTTGAAGAATTTCATTTTTGCTGTTAAAATTATTAATTAATTTAATGATTTCTTCCTCACCATATACTGTTCCATAACTGTTTTTTCCTGAAAATGGAGCATGACACAATGAGTAAACACCTGAGTTAAAAATATAGGTAAATGATAAGGATTTACAACTATCTTTTACAATATTATTCAAGAGATTCTTTTCACTGAGTTCTTTATACTTTTCTCCTAGTGGTTGATATATAAAAATGTCAGCATAACCTATGGCAGATAGAATTTCTGAACTTGATTTCATTATTTCTGTCCTAGAGTTGTTGCTATAGTATTCAATATTAAATTGAGTGTCGGGCAACAACTTCTTCATAGTACGTTTTATCTGACCCGCCTGACAATTTCCGAAAATAATAATATTCTTTTTCTTCTTCAAATTCATAAAATTTTCCTTGAATTCTACTGACTACTGAATCTACAGTATTAGAAACGGTCTAAATATTTTTAGGAAAAATTTATTAAATTAGTATAATTCATTATTAGCTACTTACTATACTATATATATATACAAAGAAATACCAAATTTTTATTTACGGGGAATCCAAGAAACCACATCATAACCATACATAACAATATGTTTAAAAGAATCTTTTTCTCTCTTTTTTACCCAATCTAAAGCCATTTTAAAGTATTCATTATGAAATGAGAAAGTTGTAAATATTAATTTATTTGCACCCATCATAAAAGGAGCAATTCTTGGGGAATCCAATAAAAATAAACGAGCAATTCCTTCACAAACTCCATGCCAATTTGGATTGAAATAATCATCAACTATTACTAGACCACCGTTACAAACTAACTCTTCTGCAATTTTAAAATCATTGACAGTATGCTCTGGTGTATGTCCTCCATCAACGCTAAAAAAACGAAATTTTTCTAGTTCTGATTCTATATCTAAAATATCTTTGATTGATAATGTTAGGCTATCCCTTTCCATAATTTTTATGCTACTTTGCCTAGATGCAAAATGAGCAAGATTTGTCTTAAATTTTGCAAGGTTACCTTTTCCAGATTTATCAACATTTAACTTTTGAGCGTCAAAAATATCTATAGCCAAAGATAACTCACCTTCTTTAGTCAAATTATGTAGTCCTATAAAAAACTTTCCATGATGAATACCTATTTCACAAACCCCTCCTTTGATTTGATAGCTCTGTTGAAAATCAGACATATACTTGATAAAATCAAATATTTTGTAATTACACCAGCCTTCAACCTTATGAAAGCCATTATTTAGATAAGAGTCTAATAAAGACTCTTCGTTAAACTTTGATAAATTTGCTTGATTTTCCATTACTCTATTTTTTTCCAGTTACCTTAAATTGTGACTATACAGGATTTTTAAGCATTTTTTAACTGTCTCTAAGAACTCGCTCTTGCCTTTTTTTTAAAGCAGCTTCATAAAGCTCTATATCAATTTTGTTTATTTTAGCCAACTGTTTATAAATGATGTCATACTCAGAAGATTGCTTAAAAGCTTGGTAATCAGGAAGAGTATTACGATTTTGATTAGGCATTTTTATATTTGGGAAACCTAGAAGATTTTTTAACTCTATCATATCTGCTTCAAAAAACTCCTGAATACCAATGAAATAGAATTTATTTAGTTCAATATCTATATAATTGCTAGATATATGATTTCGCATTTTATGAAGTTTGGCAAAATCAACTAATCCTAGTTTTTTTTCTATGACATATCGGTGTAAAGCACCAGCTCTTTCTGAGATAGGAAGATGTTGCCAATAGAAATAGTGAGAAATTAAGCGATCTACAGGATTCCTAACCCAAGTTATCATTTTTATAGAAGAAGGACTCCTTTGATATTTTGAAGCTGGAAAATGTCCATGTATAGCTTTAATTTCAGAAGTAATTATATCTGAAGTACTCCAAGAATAGTGCCACAATATTTGCTCAGAACCATATACTTGTTGGAGTATATTCTTAAAAGTTGCACCAGCAGTTTTTGGTACATGTACAGAAATAATTTCTAAAGTTGAATTTGATGGTAATATGTTCATTAATGTTTGTTTTTAAATAGTTCCTAGAAACATAAAAGTTGTAAACAACTGAGACCAATTCCCATTGGTTATGCGGCCTCTTCTGTATCTTTTGTTTTAAGAAGATTATACATCAATATTTTCCATTCCTGAGAATTAATTAGAGTATAAGAATTAAACTCATAACTATGCTCAGAAGCAAGTTGAGCAAAAATATCTAACCAATCAACAATTACCTGGGTTGGTAACCAGACTATGTATTCTAAGGATTTTCTTAATAACTGACTCATCTTATTTAGATCCTCTGCTTGATAAGCATACCAAGCATTTTTAACCATCAATGTGTATTGAACTTGCTTTTCTTCACCAGTATTGCTATCCAGACTATGTTCTAATCCTAATTCTTGTTCCAATGCTTTCTCTGTTTGATGTAACTTAACCTGAACTTGTGTCAATTCTTCTTGAGTTTCCTGCTGTCCTACTTCTACTTTATTCTCAAGCTGTTGTATCCATCCGAATAAATTTTCCATTTCCGACTCCATCAATTTTTGTACTCCTGCTTTAAATTTTTTTTCTATGGATGGATCGGATAATTTATAGACGGAACTGTACAACATTTTTCCTCTTAACATTTGATTATCCACAGCATTTTTAACTCCCAAATTTTTATTCGATGCTTGCTTGGGATGAACCCGAAATTTGACTAAATATCTATCGACAAAACCAATTTTATAGTGGCACATAATTCTAAACCACATATCCAAATCTAATGTTTGACGTAGTTCAGGATCGAATAATCCTATATATTGAAAAATTTCTTTTTTAATCAAGACATTGCTAGGTTCACCTATTTTGTTAATTGGGTTATTAAAGAAATTCGGATCAGCTAAAAGATTTTCTCCTGATTGAATTTCTATCAATTTTGACCATGACTTATGTAAATCTTTACCGTAATTGTAAACTTGTAAACAACCAGGATTATTTTCATGTCCTGGAGTAATAAACATTTCACGAGGTGAAAATACTAATCCAATATCATCATCCTTTTCTGCTAATTCAACCATTTTTTCCACACATTCTGGCTCTAATAGATCGTCTTGAAATAAAAACTTAATATATTTACCACTTGACTGAGAAATAGAAAAGTTCCAATTTCCAGCAATACCATACCGTTCGTGGGGAAAAATTTTATAGCTAAACGAAGTGCTTCGTAAAAAATCTTCTGCTATTTTTATACTATTGTCTTTAGAATTATCATCGGAAACTATAACCTCTATTTGAGGGTAAGTCTGAGAGGATACACTCTCTAAAGCTTCCATCAAAAATTCTGCTCCATTGTAAAGCGGCATACAAATACTTACCAAAGGGTAATTTTGATTAGAATTGTCAAATTGTTTGAGATTATTCATAACTAAGAAAAAATTAAATAAAAATTTAAAGTATAGGGTATATATTTTTAATTTTTTATTGTTTCATGTTTGAAATTACTCGCTCCATTAAGTTTTCCCACTCGACAGAATTGCTAAGAAGGTAAGTATCTACTGAAAAGCCAAATTCTGAACCATACTTAACAAAGTTTTTGATCCAGTCTGACATAGTTTGTGTGTGAGAATAAGGGCTATAACTTAAGGATTTTTCTAGATATTGAGCCATTTCTGATAAATGACCTCTATAGTATAATCGCCAAGCACTCCATACTAAAGTATGGTAACGGTAAGATTTTTCTTTCTCTTTTATATACCCTGGAAGATTTGGTAGTGCAAAAAACCTGTCTAAAACCATCCATGACTCTTGAGCTTGAATAGGTGTATCCAGAGAAGCATTGCGATCGTGTTCTCGATAACATACTAACTTTTGGTATAACCACCCACTCTGACAACCCATCAGAGTCAAGCGCAAGGCCAAATCAACATCACAAGCTTGTTGAAATTCCCGATCAAAACCACCTATTCGGTCTAACCATACTTTACGAAACATCATAGCACTCAAAAGTACAGGCTTCCATTGCACCCACTCTTCCAAATTCAAATTAGGTGCTTGATGCCAAGGTTCTACCTCTCCTAGAGTTTCACCCATACTATTAACTCTATACCAACCACTATGAACTATTCCCAATTCAATTTTGGTTTTCAGGATAGTTACTTGCAAAGCTAACTTATTAGGTAGAAAAAAATCATCATGGTCTAGAAATGCCACAAATTGTCCTTTTGCTATTTCTATACCACGATTGCGGGCCATAGCTACTCCTTGATTTTCCTGGTAAAGATAATTAATATGGCCTCTATAACTTTCTAGGAGTTCACGAGTGTTATCTGTAGAGCCATCATCTATAACAATAATCTCATAGTCTGTGTAGGTTTGGTTTAAGATACTTTCTATTGCTTGAGCAATGTAGCGATCGCAATTGTACACAGGTATGATAACACTAACTTCTGGTATAGCCAAAATTTATACTATTTATTTTAATTTTGCCAGTTTTTAATTATAACAGATTTTCCTAATTGATGTCAAAGAAAAAGCGATCGCTTTGAGTTAATAAGAGCGATCGCTTTATTAATTAGTACAAAGCCTTAAACAATATTGACTTATACTACTCCAAAGTCAGAAAATATTCCCACTAAATACTGATCTTCAGTGTTACCATTGCCCAAAGTCAAAATATTTTCTACACCACTTACACCGTCGTAGTCCATGTAAATTGTATTATTGCGACGAATCGCAATTTCATCAGTGCTATCATTATCCCAATCTCCTACTAGATATTCATCTTCAGAGTTTCCATTGCCAAAAGCGAAGATATTCTCTGTACCACTTACACCGTCGTAGTCCATGTAAATTGTATTATTACGACGGATCGCAATCTCATCAGTGCCATCACCATCCCAATCTCCTACTAAATATTCATCTTCAGAGTTTCCATTACCAAAAGCAAAGATATTATCGTGACCTGCTGCACCATCATAGTCCATATAAATTCTGTGATTACGACGGACAGCAATTTCATCAGTGCCATCGCCATCCCAATCTCCTACTAGATATTCATCTTCGTTGTTACCATTGCCAAAAGCAAAGATATTATCGTGACCTGCTGCACCATCGTAGTCCATATAAATTTTCTCATTGCGACGGACAGCAATCTCATCAACACCATCACCATCCCAATCTCCTACCAAATATTCATCCTCATTTACTCCAGTTCCATAGGTTAGGCTTTGGTCTGTTGTGTCATCACTATCATAATCAAAAAGAATCTCATTTCCTCGTCGTATGGCTATAGTTTCCCCTGCGGTGGTAAAGTTCCAAGTAGTTGTGTCAGAAATTCCTTGGTAATCATTTTCTGATGTATCTTTAAATGAACCTGAACTAATTTCTACATAATATTCAGTTAATGGATCGAGATTAGAGCTAGGATCAATAGTGACAGTATCAGCATTAACCTCAACTTGTGCTGAACTCACACTAATGGTTTCAAAAATCTCGTCATTTGAAGCTTGTTTGATAACAATATTTCCACTACTGCCTTTGACAACATCCTCATCAAATGTAATTTCTAAATTTCCTCCTATAGCAACACCCATAGCATTATCACTAGGAGTCAAGGTAGTAACTGTAGGAGAGCTATTGTCAGTAGTGGTAAAGTTCCAGGCGCTGTTGCCTGATATCCCCGCATAATCATTGCCCGCACTGTCTTGTATGGCTCCTGCATCTATCTCAACATAATACTCTGTTCCTGCTGCTAAGTCGGCAGCGGGGTCGATGGTGACGGTATCGTTAGAAATACTTACTAGACCAATATCTATGGTTTCTACTACTGAGTCATCGCTGAGTTGCTTAATAACAATGTTGCCTGTACCTGCTTGGACATTTTCATCAAAGTCAATGACTAAGTTAGCTCCAATGGCAATACCTGTAGCATCATCAGCAGGGGTAAAGCTTTCGACTGTTGGTGCATTTATATCGCCACCGGTATTACCCGTAATCTGAATATCATCAATAGCTATATCCTCATCACCACTGTTAAGATCGAAGGTGATACGGAGGTCTAATGTAGAACCTGTCCCAGCTATCCCACCGGAAAACAAAGCAAAGCTATCAGTTACCTCTGTTCCATCACCTATTCCATCAAAGTCAGTATCTTGAAAGGGGGCAGAGTTTGTACCACTACCATCATTTTCAATTGCTAGTAAGTTGTTAAAACCACCACCATCAATCTGATACTCAAATAAAATGAAATCCGTTGCATCCCAATCTTCATTGATGTCACCATCATCATCCTCAGCCAACAGCGTGCTAAAGTTGAGATTAGTGAAACCAGAAATATCAATTGCTGATATAGTTACTGTTTGTTGGGATGGATCGCTTTCTCCATCAATGTCTTGAGCTGCAAAATAGAAGCTACCTTCAGGATCTACAACCTCATAAGTACCGCTAATATTACTACCATTGGTACGAGTGAAAAAGTCAGAGTCAGTATCGCTAAATTCTGGAATAGAAGTTGTATACCTCGTGCCATTTCCATCAGTCTCAAAAGTTTCTGAAAAAATAACTGCCATGTTTTCCTCTGTTATTGTTTCTATAGGCAGAGCAATTGCTCCAAATTCAAAAGCACCAATATCGGGGTTGCTATCTCGTAAAGCACCTCGTTGATCGTTATTTTCGTTAGTATTACCTGCATCAATAGCAGGGCTATTTGCTAGTAGGGCTTGGGTTTCAGTCGGTCCGCCATTGTCTTGTAGAATCCCCAAACCTGGATCGCCTGACAGAAATGGATTATAAGTACCATCCTCAATCAGGTTGTTAACATTAGTGTTGATATTGCTACTATTCAGGTAGGCATCGTCACCATTTATGCTGTTGGCAATGATAGTATTGCTGAGGTTTGTTGTCCCGGTACTAAATAAACCATCCCCACGCCCATCAGCAGAATTATGAGAAATTGTAGCATTCGTAATAGTTGCCGTTCCATTTCTACTATAAATTCCACCGCCATCAGCATTATTACCACCAACACTATTATAAGAAATAGTCGAGTTAACAACTGTTAAATTACCATTTCTACTGTAAACTCCACCACCATCAGTTCGATCTTGACCATACGCAGAATTACCTGATATAGTTGAATTGATAACTTCTAGATCGCCATTGCGACTAAAAATACCACCCCCATCACCAGAGCCGAAATCATCTGTCATGTATGTCGAATTATCGGCAATAGTTGAGCCGATGACTGTTGTGTTGCCATAGCGATTATAAATACCGCCTCCACTACCCAAGGCAGTTCCTTCAACAGTATTGCCAGAGATAGTAGAATTAGTTATCGTGATGTCACTCTTCCAGCCGTAAACTCCACCACCATCACTTAAACCACCACTAACTGTATTATCTGAAATAGTGCTATCTACAATTCTCAGCGTACCATTGTTGATAGACACACCACCACCATCCGGATCGTCACCAAAATCGTGGCCATTCTCAACAAGATCGGAGTGTACTCCGTCGGCTAATTGCCCAATGACTTCATTGTTAATAATCTGGGTGTTGATGATTTGTAAATAACCACCGTGACTATTGATTCCACCACCATCAATAGATTCGTATCTATCGTATTGCCCCGCGATGCCAGTTGAGGTGTTGCCGGAGATAATACTATCTTGAACTGTTAGATTTTCTGAGGTAAAAATTCCTCCCCCACCACCTATGGGATTACCTCCTGTAATAGTCAAGCCATTGATGAATACATTAATAAAATCATCACTATTATTATCTATATTAAATACTCGGAAGCCGTTATTTTGTGCATCCACTGTCAGCAGATTTGCACCCAATCCATTGATGGTGAGAGGATTGGTTATGAACAATTCTCCACTGGTTAGTCCTATAGTCTGTCCAGTGAGAGAACTATCAAAGGTAATAGTATCAGCATCCAGCGTTGCATTAGCCTGCTCAATAGCATCACGCAGACTGCCATCTCCGTCATCCAGGAAAGTGGTTACATGAAAAGTTGCCATAAAATAATAATTTCCTACTTAATTTTGCCTAGATAATTCTTATAATTTTCTTAATTTTTTGATTCCTATCACAATTTTCGCTAGTATAATTAGAATTTACACTTTATAGCACAAAGCATTTTCTATTTAATTATGCCTAGCTACTTACTCTAATGGTTCATTGGTAGGCTTTAACCCTTATTTAGACTAACTTTTTTCTCGCTAAAATAGCAAGCTTTTCCTCAAAAAAAAGATAATTTAAGTCAAATTACTACCGTATATTTACTGATATTGATCTGGAATTAAAAATAATGAATTGGTAATTACTTAAGTATGTTTTTGGCCCTCAATAAATATACTGAAAAGGCAAATAATGTCTATACATAAGAACATGATTAATTAGGTAGATATAAATCAATCTAACTCTTTAACAAAATATAAATCAGCAAAAATTATTGAGATTGGTTCCTTCCAGTCCCTTCCCGTCGCAATGATATAGTGAAATTTAATTATGCCAAGCTACTTAATATTTGAAAATTAATTATTTATCTTGACTTTATGCACAATATGTTATAGCTGTATTTGTAGTCGAAATAATGAGGAGACGATGATGGAGAAGCGAACATTAGGGACATCTGAAATTAAAATTACCCCAATCATTATGGGGACATGGCAAGCGGGAAAAAAGATGTGGGCAGATATTGAAGATTCTGAGGTTATTAAAGGAATTAGAGCTGCTTTTGATGCAGGTATTACCACAATTGATACTGCTGAAGTTTATGGAGATGGTTACTCAGAAAGAATTGTGGCTCAAGCATTGGGAGATGTGCGGGAACAAGTGGTTTTAGCGACTAAAGTTTTTGCTAATCATATGAAATATGACCAGGTAATAGAGGCTTGCGATCGCTCTCTGAAAAATCTTAATACTGATTATATTGACCTCTATCAAATTCATTGGCCTTCTGGTGCTTTTAAGAGTGAAATTGTACCAATTGAAGAAACAATGAATGCTCTAAATAAACTGAAAGAAGAAGGTAAAATTAGAGCAATTGGTGTTTCTAATTTCACAAGCGAACAAATGGCAGAAGCATCTCAATATGGTCAAATTGATAGTTTACAACCACCCTATTCTTTATTCTGGCGAAAAATAGAAAAATCAGAAATGCCTTACTGTGTTGAAAATAATATTTCTATTATTGCTTATTCTTCTTTAGCACAGGGATTATTAACAGGTAAATTTGGAGCAGATCACAAATTTGCCGAAGGCGATCATCGTGCTAAAAATAGATTATTTTATATTAAAGAAAACTACGAACGAGTACAAACAGCTATAGAAAAATTGCGCCCCATTGCTGAAGCTAAACAATGTACTATGGCTCAATTAGCGATCGCCTGGTTGATTGCCCAACCTCAGACAAATGCTATCGTGGGAGCGCGAAATGCGGAACAAGCGACGGCAAATGCTAAAGCTGCGGATGTTAAATTATCTGAAGATGAGGTAGCAGAAATTGATGCTATTGGGCGGATAGTTACAGATAATTTAGACGATCGCCCTGTTATGTGGGATTTTTAACAAGCTTTCAGCAATAGTGAATCTATTAGTAGTGGATTGTTTCATCTTAAATGGTGCGTTAGATGGGGAGTGTGGGAAGTTTTGGGAGGGTGGGGAGAAAAAGACACCTAGAAACAGAAATCTAATGCACAGTTTTAGCTAAAACTGTGCATTGGAATAGCGAGCCAAAAGTTACTCTTGCTCAGATAAGCGTTGGCGGAGCCTAGCGCAGAATGGCGGAAATAACTGACCAGTTACAAAATCCTAAAAACCTTACTAATCAATACTTTTGACTTTTGACTTCCGCGTAGCGGCACTAGCGGCAGCTATATCTAGGGGCGCTTTAGCGCAACTACTGCAGGATGACGGAAATATCTTATAGCGCTACGCCCTAGGGAATAGGAAACAGGGAACAGAAGACTGTAAAAGGGTTTTCCGTTTGTCATGCTGCGCAAACAGGATTTAAAAATGTCCTAACCTATTTGCGTAGTGCTATACCAGTGACAAAATGCTCAAAGCCTTACCCATCAGACTTTTAACTTTTGACTTCTGACTTCTGACTTCTGACTTCCGCGTAGCGGTACTACGAGCTTTGTAATTTACCAATTTCTAGCTTCATTAATAATTTTCACTGGATAAGAATCAGCAATTAATTTATTAGCTTCTTCCACAACTTTAACATCTGGAGCAAAGGTTGATTTCTCCAAACATTCCTCAAAATCAATGAGACTTTTAATCCGTTGATAAGATTGAAATGCCACTGTCGGAAAAAAGGAAAACTTCCCAGGCAAAACACATAAATAGTTACTATTAGGATTTGACTCTATCCAATAACTATAACGTCGTTTTTGTTCTTCCTGACTAATAAATTCTGTTTTTACACAGTCATAACTAAAAAGATTTCGACTGTAAAGTTTATCTTTGCCAAAATATCGTTCTGCCGAATCCAAAATTTGCTCAATATCTACTTCTTGTTCTTGGTTTATTGAGTGGTCATTAGTATAGCTAGAATCAGCCAACATAGAATAAACAAATTTTTCTGCTCCTATCTCACAATTATGTACAAAATGATTAAAATGAAACTTTCTCTTAGTAGACATCCGCACAAAATTAGTATCAGTTAAAGCAGGTTGAGCTACTACCATAGCACTACGACTACGTTTAAGTTTTGCCCGTACTTGTAAGTCAGATAAAAATGGTTCAAAACCTTTTCCAACTGCAAAAATAAATAATCGTGCTTTGAGACGTTTAGGAAAGCTATTTTCTGTACGACATAAAAGACTTTTGATTTGAATTTTACCGTAACTATCTATTAGTAACTTATCAATAGTTACTCCCGTCTCGAATGTCACCCCCCGCTCCATAGCACTAGCAACTAAAGTTCTCATTATGGCAGTAGTATTCATCGAACAATCTAAGGTTTTGATAATTTCATAATTGGAATTTTCTAGACCATAAGAATGATCGAATCTACGACAAAGATTATCTATAGTTTCTGTTGAATGGCGTAAAGAACAATTGAATCCCTCATAAGCTTCGACTTGGGAATAAATTGGAGCTAAACAATTTCCATTTTGCAGCCAATTATATTGTTGACCATAAGCAGTTTCTAATCTCCCTAAAACTCGGTTACGCTGAATTTCCAAATATACCGAATCACTTTTCAGACCAGATATACTAATTTCTGGAGAATTTGTTCTAGGATGAATTAAATATACAGATTTATTGTTAAACCAACCATTAGAATTAGGGATAACTGCGGGAGTAAAAAAATTAGGTTTTGTTTCTGTCAGGGCAATATTACATTGTTCAGAAAAATAGGAACTATATAAATTAATTAAATCCTCTAAACTATTAACACAATTAATAAAAGTCTGAGCATCATCATGTCCTGAATAAAGTGCCCCAGTATGAAACCAACCTTCTAATTTACCTGAAGCAAATGTTCCTAATTGTGGGGCATTATCTAATACTTTTATAGAAAGACGACTATGACGAGCCAGAAATTCAGCAATGGAAATTCCAGCAATTCCACCACCGAGAATAATTACATCAACATATTCAATTTGAGAAGCTTGGATTTTTGTCATTGAATTAAATTAAAGTTACATCATTCGGGGGCGGGTTTATCTAACTTTAGGTGAAACCTCGTTAATTTAACCGAGAAACCCGCCCCTACTATGGATAATTAATAATTAATAATTAATAATTAATAATTACCTATTGTTAAAACCGAAAGATAGTACGCGACTACGGAAATCTTTCATTATTCATTAATTTCCCACCCGCCCCTACTATGGATAATTAATAATTAATAATTACCTATTGTTAAAATCGAAAGATAGTACGCGACTACGGAAATCTTTCATTATTCATTAATTTCTAACCCGCCCTTACTATTGCACTATTTAAGGTGTGTCAGTCTACTGCAAGTTTTGCATTTTTATCAAATTTGTATAATATAGCAATCCCTATTACCGTTAGGATATTCTCAAATATAGCAAGAATGTAGGGGCAAATGGCCATTTGCTTCGCATAACTATCGTTAACGCCCCTACTGAACCTAAAACCTTCTATAAAAATATCATGGAAAATTTATTAATAATAGAAACAGCAGCTAATTCAATTGTCAAAAATTCTGCTGATAAACCATCTCCTGATTCTGTTGTTTCAGCACTTCTTGAACTTGAAAAAGATTCAAAAAAGGAGAATCAAACTTATAAAATTGAGCAACTATCAGGCAATTGGCAATTATGTTTTATTACTGGCACAAAAAAAACTAGACAAAGAGCAGGTATTGTATTAGGAGCAGGACGTTATCTGCCTAATTTGGTAAAAATTACGCTCTCCTATTTTTCCCCTCCCGATAATTCTGAAATATCTCAACAATTAGAAATCGGTAGGGTAGAAAATAATGTGGAATTTGCTGGATTGAAATTATCTCTTTCCGGACTGACAAAGTTTATAGATAAAAAAAATATTCTGGCTTTTGATTTTACCAAAATTACAGTCAAATTATTCGGAGTAAAACTTTATTCTGGATATATTCGAGGTGGTAAAGAAAGTGAAGATAAATTTCCTACAGAAAGTGTCGGGAAACAAGCATTTTTTGCCTACTTTTTAATTCAAGAAAAATTTATTGCTGCCAGGGGTAGAGGAGGAGGATTAGCTATTTGGAGAAAAGTGGAAAATTAGAATTTTTAAGAAGGAGTCAGGAGTCAAGAAACAGAATTAAGAAATAACAAATTTTACATTACAGCAGATTCCAAGTATGTGAGGTACAAGTATTAATAATAAAACCTTTGCTTTAGCAAATAAATTATCAGCTATATCGGTAGGTGAAACAACTTCAGCGACTAATATAAAACTAACACGCAATACAGAAAATTCTCCGTATTGGTCTAGTAATTCAGGAGTAATATAGGATATATCTGGAACTCTAACTCGCTCAATAGTGCGACAAGATGCTTCTACATAAACTTCTCCTTCTTGACCACTAGACATCATATAATTCCGCCAATAATAGTTAAGTTTTGATTGAATTCGACGAGTTCTTGCAGTCATAGCATATTTTTCTAATGCATTTTTATCTCCCCACTGAATCGGGTGTTTTTTCATCAGTTCTCCATCCACCCATTCCACACCATCTATAGGATTAGCTATATAATCTTCAAGGGTAATTATTGGCTGTATGATTTTATTTGTAGTCATTATATTTTACCTACATTAAAGTTACTAAATAATTAATAATGAATAATTAAATGTCTTGCTTTAAAGCCTCCCCTATTAGGGAAAAAAAATAATTGTTTTTCCTTGAGCGTCAATCCTCTCCCTATTAATTTGTATTATAATACAGCAGTTTTCTACAGCCATGAAGTACATATATTTATGGTTTTAGGGAGTAGGGAGTAGGGAGTAGAGAGCAGGGAAAAAATATTCATTCCCTCAATTGAACCGCATTAATCTGAAATATGCTGTATATTTATCAATGGATAATTGATAATTGATAATTAATCAATTCTGCTTTATCTCCTTCTATTTCAAGAGAAAAAAAGTGCTAGGATATTTCCTTATTTTCAATTCTCAAGGGTAAAACAAGAGGTAATTATTCATTATCCATTATCAATTAATGAACTTATTCCTTCTTTTAAGGACAAAGAACTTAGTTATACTATGAAAAATACATTATCTTTTACCAGAATGTTTTAAGAAAAGATATTTTTACCAAAAAAAAAGGTCTAAAACCTCCCCTTTCAAGAGGATGAAAAAAAACAAAAAACAGTATTTCAATCCCAATATTTCAGGCAGAGGTACTGATAACTGATAACTGATAACTGAAATAACCTTCTTCCTTATTAACTTTATGACTCAAGAAAATTGGTTAAAAACATTACAAAAGAATCCAGTAATTGCTGTTATTCGTACCTCAAAAATGGAACTTGCTCGGCAAATGGCAAAAGCTGTTGCTGCTGGAGGTATTCGGATAATTGAAATTACTTGGAATACTAATCAAGCAGCAGAATTAATTACTTTGCTGCGCTCCGAATTACCAACTTGCACCATTGGCACAGGTACATTATTAACCCTAGAAGAGTTACAAAAAGCACTTAAAATTGGTTGTCAATTTGTCTTTACCCCACATACTAATTCTGCTATGATTGAAACAGCAAAAATAGCAGGTGTACCTATAATTCCCGGCGCTCTTTCTCCCACAGAGATAGTTACTGCTTGGCAAGCAGGAGCTAGTTGTGTTAAAATATATCCAATTTCGGCAGTTGGAGGTGCAAATTATATTAAAAGTTTGCAAGGACCTTTAGGAGAAATCCCGTTAATTCCTACTGGTGGAGTAACCTTAGAAAATGCTAAAGAATTTATTAATGCAGGTGCAATTGCTGTAGGTTTATCAGGCAAACTATTTCCTAAAAAATTAATAATTGCTGAAGATTGGGAAGCGATCGCTCAACAAGCTCAAGTTCTAGTTAAACAACTTTCATAAAATGAGGGAGTAGGGAGTAGGGGAAAATAATTAATTTTAATTTTATTAATTTCCTAACACTTTTTTGTAGTGCTATAAATCAGCAAAATTAGAGCATAATTTTTCTTCTTAGAGGGAGGTATAAATATGAAAAACTTACTGAGTTTAGGATTTACTGAGAAACAGGTTTGCTCAAATAAATTTCGTGATTTTAAAGACAATAATCAGGAGAAAAAACTCAGTTTTTTGGTTGGTATCCCTAAGTTCTCTAGTTATAAAAATAGATATCAAATAGTTAAAATATTTGTTAGTGCAGCCCTAACTATTACAACTTTTTTCTCTTGGTCAATAGCAACAAAAGCTAGTCAATGGGAAAATGTAATTGCCACAAAAATGTTAGAGTTGCAACAATCAAAAGAACGTTGGATTTCAATTGATTTGTCTACACAAAGATTAATCGCTTGGGAAGGAAATAAAGCGGTTTATGCAGTCATAGTTTCCACAGGTAAAGCATCAACGCCTACACGCTTAGGCACTTTTAAAATATACACAAAATATCGCACCACTAGAATGACCGGACCGGGTTACGATGTGCCCGACGTTCCCTATACTATGTATTACGATGGAGGAATGGCAATTCATGGTGCTTACTGGCATAATAGATTTGGTACACCAGTTAGTCACGGTTGCACAAATGTTGCAGTCAATCACGCAAAATGGTTGTTTGACTGGGCATCCGTGGGAACACCTGTGGTAGTACATAACTAATCAAAGAAGTCGTTTCAGTTATCAATTATCAGTATCTCTGATTGAAGTCAAATCCGCTTAATTGAATCAGGACTTATGCAAAGACGCTATATATATAGTGTTTACCTTTAAAAGTTTATCTAAAAGACTGAATCAGTATCTATGTAGTATTCTAGAGAGAGTAAAGAAAAATAGAATATCTCGTAAAATCTCTGAAATCTTTACTGTGAATTAATCGGAGCGGCGGGATTTGAACCCACGACCCCCACTACCCCAAAGTGGTAAAATCTGGTTTTGGCTGTAAATTAATAACTGTCCATTTGCTCATTTTTGATCCGATAATTTAGTTAAGCCTTACAGAATTTGTAATCTAGGCGATTCACTAAAAATAGCTTTTTTCCTTTTGAATTAAGGCTTTAATTCAATTTAGAGTTCCAAAATAAGCAAACGCCCAGCAATAAGGGGAATACTAGAGCCTTTCTGGGCTTTAGTATTTAGATTGTTCCTTTATTGGTATAAATTTGGTATATGCTTATGGCCAACAATAAAAGACAAAATACATGGAAACAAGGTCGGGTCAACATCGAAGTTTACAAAACTTATTATAGGCTAAGGTGGACTTTTGAGGGCGTGAGGCGATCTCTAGTTGTCTGTCCTATTGATACTGAAGGTGGACTTAACTTAGCTAAGGCCAAAGCGAAGGAAATTGATACAGATATCAACAAAGCTGCTTTGGGTTTTGGAGAATACGACACTACTTTGGCCAAGTATTCATTGAGACATGAGCCTAAAAAGCCAAAAGAAACTTTGTGGAATCTGTTAGAGATATGGGAAGATTACAAAGCACGTCGAAAAAACTTTATTAGTCACTCAACACAAAAAAACTCCTGGCGTGCTGTAGATAGTTATTTGCTGAATACTAATTATCTATCCCAGAAAAATGTTGATGCTTTAGTCGATTACCTGTTAACCAAATATAAACCAGGTACTTTATTACGTCCTTTTGGGGATATCGTTACCGCTACGAATCTTTGGTCAAAACGGAACAACATTAACAACCCCTGGAGAGAGATTAAGGCATTACTACCTAGAAGCAGAAAGACTGAGACAGAAAGTAGAAGTAAACAGGCTTGGGGTCAAGCTGAAGTGAATGCTGTCTTAAACTATTTTGAAACTAATGATAAACACTCTTTTTATCACCCCTATGTTACTTTTTTGGCCTACACGGGTTGCAGGCCGGAAGAGGCGATCGCTTTAACTTGGGATGATATCTACTGGGAAAACTCTTATACATTATTTGATAAAGCCTACACTTATGGTAAGTTGAATCAAACGACTAAAACCGGACGATCTAGAAGGTTTCCCGTCAATAGGCAACTAGATTCATTCCTGAGAAATAATGTGTCGCTAGAGAGTAAGCTATTGTTCCCTGCTGTAAAGGGCGGATATTTGGATCAGCGTCTATTTAACCGTAGGCATTTTAAACCAGTTGTGGCAGAACTGCACAAGGCAGGCGTTGTTTCAAAAGTAATGCCTACTTACAATTTAAGAAATACTTGGATCACTTTGATGCTTCAAAAGCGGATCGATATTGCATCGGTAGCCAAGTTAGTTGGAACGAGTGAAGAAATGATTTTAACCCATTATTGGGGTGCTGATGATAATATCATAGTACCTGAGATATAGTGTACAAGCGTATAAAAAGTTGTATGAAATATTAGTAGCCTGATAACTTGCTGGAAAAGAGTTCTTTCATACTTGTAAATAGAATACAAACGTTTTTACCAGTGTAGGCATACATTTATTACTGATTGCCTAAAAACTGGTAAGCTCTCACCTGTAGCAAAGCTTGTAGGTACTTCACCTGCAATGATTTATAAGCATTATTTGAGACCTTTGAAAACATTGATGTCCCAGAATTCTGAGTCATTTACATTTAGGCCAGCTATACAATAATTTTTCTCTGTTGGAGGCCAGAATTGGAATTTGAAAATCAATCAACAAACTGCTTTAGAAATTACAGCTAACACTTGTGACACTAAGGCTGTAATTTATGCCGGGATAGGATTACGGTAACTGTTATCAATGGGAAAATACCTATGACAAGTGGGTGGCAGGTAACAGTTACTCATAAGCAATTATGCTGATTGATATTAGTAAAAAGGCCAACGAATACAAAAAAATGCTCTTTAGTCCACACCAGGGTTATTAGATTAGATGTGGTTAGACTGAGTGGAGATGGACTCCCCCTTTTTCTCTATGCTTTCTAAAATCTCTAGCGCATTATTTGAGTTGTATCAGTCTACTACCACTCAGAGATTAATCATAAAGATGGTGGTATTGTTTTGGGGTTGGTAGTGTTTAATTAGGTTTGAGAGCCTTTGTTATTGGCCAAACTTTCTAAATATAGGCTGCTCAAAGAGCTGAATCAGCATCTTATTCCAATTTATGGGAATATCAGGCAGACCTAAAAATATACCACCCTATGTTGAGGCGAATTTTGACTAATTCTTTGTACTTTGTGCAGATAAAGACTGTGAGAAAAACTTTATTCAAGATTGGTATTACTAATCTGAAGCCTGTGTTGAATGATTTATTTGGGATAAAGGGGAAGGTTTTGAGTGAAGTGGAGAGGGGAGTGTGGAAAGAAGATGCAGTGATCGCTTAGTTAAATCCCACATTTTACCTGTTCGGCTATATCTACCTTGTAGCTTGCTTGTCACTCGGTAAGGAATTACCCATAGTTGATTTTAATTCAATTTCTTTAATTGATTCAATAGTATCATCTGTAACTGTTTTCACTATTTTCATTAGACTGATCGCATCAAATTTTAGTTGAAAAACAAAGGGATTTTGTTGACTAATATATAGACCTTCTATGAGGGATATTTGACTAATAGTCTGAGTATTAGATATAGTTTTGCTGTTGTATTTGGTTGTCGTTGTTTGATAAAATTCGTTTTGATTGGTGAGAATAATGGCAGTTACAAGTGAAGTAATTTTTTCAACATTTTCTCGGTCTGAGTCGCAGATATTGATCGATAATTCTTGTTGAAATTCTTGACTAATTTCTTTGGTCTCTTTCTGTGATAATATAGTATCTTTAAATTTTTGATTAATAGTTAATTTCCCTGGATAAATAGCAATGCGACTGACATCTTTATCTATTTCTTGAGTAGGGTAATAAAGAATAATCTCTAACTTGCTAATCAAGTCATTTAACTCTGTTTCAAGTTCGGTTTTTATTTGGTTTATTAGTTTTTGAATCAAGGTTTTAATGCTGGTTATAATTTAGGTATGATTGATAGGTTGGCTGTTTGTAGTGGCGCGTCAACCTTGAAAATGTGGGTAAAAAAACCTAACCCCCCAAGCCCCTTCCCTGCAAGGGAAGGGGGAGTATTTCTCCTTTCTCCTTGCAGGAGAGGGGTTGGGGGAGAGGTCTCCAATTGCTCGCTTCTAACCCACAATTTTAGTCTTGACACGGCAATAGTGTTGTGAAACACCTAAAATTTTGTAATAGGAGGAGCGAGTTCAATCTTCAAATTAATGAGATTCAAGATTAAATTTGATGAACCTGCCCCATCTAAAACACTCAAAAAAATTACATTTTGTAGGTTGGGTAGAACGATAGTGAAACCCAACAAAACTTTACGGTATGTTTTTTTAAGTTTGGCAATAGGAATTAGTAATAATTTCTCGTTCTCTTGATATTTCAGGAGAGTCATTATTATTTTCTTCTTCTGTTTTTGCTAGTTCTTCTTCTAATACTTTAATAGCACCAGCAATACGAAGAAGCGTTTCTTTTCTGTTAGTTTGTTTGGTTTGTAATTCGGCTAAAACTTGTTGACCAGATTCGTATTCGGTTTTGAGTTGTTGCAGGCGTTGTTCAAGTTGTTTTTTCATTATTTTAATTGCTCCAATTAAAAAAAATAGGCTATAAAAAATCATATTTACTTAAATAATTAATAATAAAAAAAATACGATTTATAGGTTGTATTAATGTTAATAAAAATCCACAATTATGCATATATTTTGGGTTGGGCTGCCACCTTTAATGTTGTGGAGCAAAACCCAACCTACAGTATGATAACTAACTATTCAAACTGTTATTTAAGACTTGATTTTTAATGTCATTCGGCCATTCCCATCATCATAGCCATTTCTAAACTGAATTGTACGGTCACTGTCACCTTTATCGCATCTACCATTAAAGTTATCAAGGTAATAACCGCGAGGAGATTTAATTGCGACTTGCAGTTCACCATTAGCAAGTTTTTTCAAAATATCTAAGTCATGTTCAGTTAATCGTTTCAAAATATCTAATTCACGTTCAGTAATTTCTGTATTACCAATTTGAAAAGAATTAGCTTGAATTTTGGCAGTAACTAAATTACTAGCAAGCTGTTTCAAAAGTTCTAATTCATCTTCACCAATTTCTGTATTGCCAATTTGAAAAGAATTAGCTTGAATTTTGGCAGTAACTAAATTACTAGCAAGCTGTTTCAAAAGTTCTAATTCATCTTCACCAATTTCTGTATTACCAATTTGAAAAGAATTAGCTTGAATTTTGGCAGTAACTAAATTACTAGCAAGCTGTTTCAAAAGTCCTAATTCACGTTCGCCAATTTCTGTATTACCAATTTGAAAAGAATTAGCTTGAATTTTGGCAGTAACTAAATTACTAGCAAGCTGTTTCAAAAGTTCTAATTCATCTTCACCAATTTCTGTATTGCCAATTTGAAAAGAAGTAGCTTGAATAGTCTCGTCATATTTAGGCATTGTTAATTCTCCTGTTAAATCAATAATTTCCCAAAACATTTCTGTTTTGATTTAGTGTGATAAACCATCTACTGGTTCTATTATTAAGACGATCTGGGTTCTCAATTACTGAATTTTTATTTTAACAAATCCCCTTAAATGTTTATGAATACCCATGCGGTTTTAACAATTTTTGTAAGCGTTCTTTATCCAGTTTTACACCATCAATAGATATGCTTCCTGCAACAATTAAATTACCATTGATTTCTCCAGAGGTAATTGTACCAGCATCTATGCTCCCAGAAATAGTACCATCAACACTTAGATTGCCCTTAATCTTAACAGCACGATTATTAACAGTTAAAGAGTGAGCTATAGTTAAATCACCATTGACTTCTCTACAGGTAATTTTACTAGCATTTATGTTCCCAGAAATAGTACCATCAACACTTAGATTTCCCTCAATATCAACACTCCCTTTAACCGTTAATGCTTCTTCAATAGTCAAAGCACCCTTGAAACGATCGCCACTAAGGTTAACTTTTTCATCTCCTAACCGTTTAATTTCATTCACTAAAGCATTCCAATTATCTGATGAGATTATGTCCCCTTTTTTTGCTTGATACTTTTTAGCAAATGGTTGATCTTTATTAGTTTCAGTCTCATTCATTGTTAATTCTCCTATTTAAAAAGTAATTTTCCAAATCATTTTTAGCTTGAAATTTTCGGTTTTAGTTATCGGCGGAAATTGCACCCGGTTATACATTACTTTACTACCTGAACTCTATAAACAAGCTTCCGTTAATGTTTTCCCATCTAGTTCTTCCTCCTTTTCTGGTAAAGTTCCAACCAAGATTAACTTGATTCGCTCTGATTCCTCTTTTAGCTCTGTTTTTTCTATTTTGATGCCACTATGATCGATTGATTCTGATAGAGCTTTATCTTTGGCATCAAATTCTTTTGTTCCCGTTCCCAATAGAATACTATCAACTGGTTTTACACCTTTATCTGCGAATAATTGAGCAACCAATTTTCGACCAGATAAAGTAATATCATTGTGGGTACTAACTTCTGACAAAACTCGATCGTTATTGTCTATTTTCAGAATAGTTAACTTCCCTTTTAAGTCGTGATTTTCAGATAGTGTCATTTTCTTTTTCCTCCTTAATTAAAACGATTATGAGAATCAAATTCAGTAAAATCAAACACCCCGGAAAAGGTAATGCTATCCGACATTTCCTGGACTTCTGTTAAACTTTGTTCCGAGTTAAATTTCAAATTACTCTCTAGTTGTGGTTGTTGTTCATTCCATATTCTTTCTCCTTGAATAATTAAGCGATCGCTAATTTCATGTGTTTCTTCAAACTCCTGCTGGTAAGAAATAACTACTTTAACACCAGCAGCTTTGACACGATTAACAATAGCAGAAATCTGACTGCGAGGGTGATCCTCCACTTCGGCAAACTTATCGGTAAACCCTTTAATATGCCAAGGAACGATCGCGTGAAATATACCAGGAGTTTGTTTGGTTATACACCATCTTCTTCCTCTTTGCTTGGATAAACCCATGTAAAAGGAACTTTTTTCGCTTCAGGTGCATATTCTTCAATTATTATTTTCTTTTTTGCTTCTACCGCTTCAGCATTATCATTAAATATCCCTAAATTAGCAGCTACAATATCCCTAATTCCTTCCTTAGTCGCAGCACCTTTTCTCATTACATTAATCAGAGCTTTTAATCTTTCTCGATAAGGATCGTGATTTTTATGAATGTACAGAGGATAAGCTGATTCTAATAACAAACGGTTGAGACATTTAAGCTGATTTTCTGTAAATTTTTCTTGTTTTTGTTGCTTTTGAATTAATTTTTGTGCTTCTAAATCGAGCATTAAGCCCTCGAAATAATTTTTATTATCTCGGTAAAAGTTAGCATCGGAGAGGATTTTTTCGTTAAGTAATGAAACTAAAGCTTTTGTTAATTCTGTTTCTTTAGGGATTTCACTTTGACGAATTTCATCGGAATAAACTGTTTCTAAAAGTAGCCTATTTCCACGTTGAATATTGTCATTAATTTTAGTTTCTACAAGTAAATATTTTGCTTGCTCTGATAAAATAGGTTTTTGGAGTTTATCTATAGATTCAACTCCCAATAATTCTTGTAAAGCTTCTGATGCTTGCTTTAATAAAGTAACAAATTCTGCCGAAGTTTGAGTATTTGTTGCAGGATAATTATTTTTTACTTCCTCAATAACTGCCAATAACTGCTGACAGAAATCAACCTTTTTTAACTCTTCCTTTAATTCCTGAAAAACTGCCTGCCAAAATTCAGCAGTTAATTGTTTATTAGTTTGCTTATATAAAGGATTTTGCAGATTTAAGGATAATCGACGGCGGAGGATTTGAGCCAGATTAGTTATAATTTCATTTTTGACTTTATTTTCTGAATATTCATTGAGCAAATTATCTAATTTATTGGCTAAATCAACTTGAACCGATAGTTCTTGAAACTTTTGATAAAGTTGACGATTTTCTAGAAATTTATTGAACTCTTGAGTCAGAGAATCAATTAATTCTTGAGAAATATTTTTCGCTCCGTTATAACCATAGATTCTTTGTTTAGTTTCATCAATTCTTTTAGTTAATTGAGCGATCGCTAGAGACTGCCCCATCGGAAATTTGCGAATGTAACTTGTAATTTTCTCCCGTGCTTCTTTTTCCAATTTCTGCCTCGTTTCTGGAGAACCTTTTAACTCTGGTGCAACCTCAATCTGAAATGTTCCATCAAAATATACAGGTTCGGGAGCTTTCAGTAAAACATAAACCCCCGCAGCTCTTACCCGATCTATAGCATCCTGAAGTTGCTTCTGATTTTTCTGCTTATTGAACTCAAACCAATCTGCGGTATCGACAATAACTTCAACTATCCCAAATTTTTCTGCTTCGGGTGAAAAATTTTCCCTGACTTTAACTTCATTAACACCGGAAATACTCAATAAAGCATTTTGAATAGAATTAGCATTAGCACCACTAGCAGCAAGGAGAGTTCCCTTAGCACGATCGCGTAATTCTGAATCTGTCTCTCGATCTTTGCCAATAAATTTAACTGCTTCTTGATTATTAACCGATTTTACCCCAGGGATAGGTTGAGGCATAATCACAATAGTATTAGCTTCAGTTTCCGCATCTTGGCCTGGTTGTTCCGGTTTTACCCTCACCTCAACAGAAGATTCTCCTTTAGGAATAGTTTTCAGTTCAATTGTTTTGTAAGCTTTTCTGGGAGATTTCTCGCTATCTTCGGTAGTTACTAAGGTATTAAGAGGAATCTCAATATCTTCATCAATTCCCTTATCCCGCTCAAAAGTCACATTGAATATGGCATATTCTGGTTCACCTCGTTTAATTCCCAAAGTTGCCACCACTCGATCTAGGTTTGTATCTTCCGCACTATCCACATAACCAGAGAGATAAACTCGTTCCATCTGTTCATACAAAACAGCCATCTCATAAGCAAAAGACTCAAACAAAGTCCTGACAACACTACCTTCAGTGAAATCAAACTTCGTATGGGATTTATCTTGCAGGGAACCCCGCATTGTTTCTAGAAGTTGACTAAATTCTTTCTTCTCAAACATTTTACTTAACTTCCTAAATTCAAGGATAAACCAAAAGTTAAAAGGCTTTCTATATCTACTGGTTTGACAGCAATTATTACCTTGAGAGTTTCTCTATTCATACCACGCTCAGGTGGTGCAAAAATAACTTCAACAACTTCTTCGATCCGAGATTCTTGTGCCAGACACTCACGGATATACAATTCTGCCAAAGCTCTAGTGCGATTATTATTCAACTCACCCGCCAGTTGATACAAACGAGAACCATAATCAGGATGTCCCAGATTTTCTAATTCTCCCTGACGAGTATGCAGGCGATTGAGAATTGCTTGACTAAGATTTTTAACACCTGTAACCTTTGCTAAGTCTCGTTGGGTACTTTTGATTTTGATATCGACAAATTCGCGGTCAGAAATTAACTGTCCGGTATGACGACGGTTAAGGAGTAAGTCGAGTTGATTCCAGTTGTTTGTCATTGTTAGGTTTATTAGCGATCGCCTACTTAGTGCTAAATTTGTGACACTAAATAATTTGTTTCTATTGCCCATAAATCAAAAGCAGTGGGGAATAAGTGTAGAGAATTTATGTCATCAACTACTTCCGACACAACAGAATCTTCCCTGAGAGTATGGTTTAAACCTACAGCGTGTACAACTTCGTGAGATACGACAAACTGTAGCCAATTTTGGTTGTCAGTAGATACTAATTCGTCAGATAGGAAAATATCGCTGCTGATTGGATGCTCTCCAGGAAAGTAAGCATAGGCAGTATGAAGAGTATCCGGATCTATACTAATCTTTATTTCTGCTGTATTGTAATCTACTTGTTGAAAATCTAAATAGGTTCTGTTTTCTATGTAGTCGAAACTATTTTTGAATAAGGCTTGAACTTCTGGTGTAATACTACTGTCATAGCCATAAGTTGCATTTGGACTTAAAGCAAGTCCAGTGAGAATATCGTAATTGTACATAGCTAATTAATGTTAAATAGTAGAAAAAAAGAAAGTAGTGATGCTACTTGTATTTACATCAAACTAATAATTTCTATAGTTAGAAATAGCATCCTACTCATTTAGGTGTTATTTGATGTCCACTTGAACACTTACAACCTAGATTTCACAGGTAAAGTTTTTTGTTGCAAAAAAATGCTTAAGTAGTCGTACAACATAATTAGACAGGACTGAGGCAGCAACTCAACCTGTAGGGTGTGTTGCAACACAAGCTAATAACACAGCTAGGGTATAATGCTAGAATTTTGTGTAAGTCCTGTGGATAAAGAATACACCTCAAAACCTGGTAGCGACTCAGTTATCACATTTGGAAAGGTTGAGTGTTACTGCAGAAACTCAACCTATAACCTAACAATTGAGAAAGTGCAGTGAGTTATTACTAAAGCACTTTACCAGTTATCTTTTAGGAACGACTAATCTGATACCGAACAGTGTAATCCCAAGTAGACCAACCCACAAAGCTGTCTTTTTTACTCATTTTCCACTCTCGTGTTTCATTAGCTGGCCCTCTAGCAGAAATTTCTAATTCGGTAGAACCTAGTAAGTCGTCTTTATCAAAACTAGCGAGTATACCTATCCCTTTCGTAGCTACTTTAAGAATCGTTGCTGCAGTAGCTCCTTGTGGACCTGTCGTTGCTAAAGCACCTGAAACAGTATTACTAATACTGTTAACTGTATCAGCGTAACCATTATTCCAGTCTTTGGCAGCATCTTCGTCATAAGCTTGTAATCCGCCTTTGATAGTTTGCCCTGATTGGATTTCTCCTTCAAATAAAAGGGCATCTTCTGGGCGAAAACTTTTTGTTTGCTTATCATTAATTTTTATAGGGTGCGTTAGGATTGGTTTTGTAACCCCCCCACCAACTAAAGAACCAACGAGATAAAAATCGTCAGCTCCGGTTACATCTTCAGTATCTGCACAATAAACGTCAACCAATTCTACTTTGATTTTGACCATTTTTTTTCCTATGTGTTTTGTGTTTGCTTTGTCAGGAACCTATTTGCTAGTTCCATTATTAAGACGATCTACGATGTCAATTTCTGAATTTTTTTTGAAAAAATTTGAGACTTTCAGAAAAATCTGACTTTGGTTTTTCGCTTCTATCTAATAGACGTTTCCCAGAAGTAATTTCTGAATTTTCAGACTACTGTTTTTGCTTCATCTTTGATGCTACCTACTGGTAAAATTATTACTCTCTCTATCTTTCAGCTTCCTTGTTAGCTCATGAATTTTAATTGAGAAAATTTTTTCCGGTATGAAAAAAGTCGGACTGTTATCAAATTAATTGGAGCAAACTCAAGTCCAACTCCAAAAATTCAGAAATTAATGTCGAAAATCGTCTTATAGATAGAAACGAAAACAACTAAGTAAAGAGCGAAGTCAATCATGCCTAACATAGATACTGAAAAAGTCCTAGCTGTCACGACCAAAACAAGTAGGGACATTCCATGGAACGTCCCTACTGCTATCTACCTAAATGAAAACTACTATCAACTTGTAGAAAAAACACAATCTTCATTCCCAATACCATTTATCAAAAGCAATGCCACACTTGAAAATTGCGAAAATAACAAACATTATTAAATACTTACATCACATCTAAAAAGTCAAAGACTTAATTTGTGCTAAAACTCCTTTAATTATTTCTGCTTTAAGTCTGTTTTGTGCTGCTTCCGGAAGAACTAACTCACCAGTAATACTAACTTTTCCTTGTAACTCTATCTCCCCATTATCCTTCAGAGATATCTGCGCTTCACCAAACTGAATAATTAACCCAGAGGTATTTTGCCGATCTCGCTTAATAACCAAAGCTTTATCAAAAATACCAACTTCTCCATCAGTAACCTGAAGTGCTTCAGTATCCTTAACAGACAGAATAATTCCTTGTTCCTGATCTAAACGAATCTTGGCATGACCTGTTTTTTCCTGACTTGGACAGTCTTTATCCGTACCTTGACAATAACTTTCCCCCTCATGTTGCTCAATTTTACTTGGTTGATCGTTCGGGCAAATAAAAATCTCCATATAAAGAGGATCGGCACTTTTATCCTCCTTAATTGGTTCCTCGGCATTGCCTACATATTTATAATCACTATTTGCCCCTTTAATTCTTACCATCTTAGAATCATCCTACTTTAGTGTTTCTTGCTTTAGCTTGAATAGAATTAATTTTCTCCATCGGTACCATAATTGGACAAGGGGCACCGAGATTACCAACATGAGTATGAGTGCTTAAAATTATCTGATCGTTATCGGCAACAGCATTTCCTGGCATTCTACCGCCCACTTGCACCGAACCAGTCGTCGCATCTCCAATCTTAATTGTCCCCATACTTTTAACAGTAACATTACTACTAGCTGCATCTATAGTAATGCCCCCACTTTCGATCGTCAGCTTGCAACTTCCATTATCAATAGTCACGCTACCACCAGCAAGACTAACTTGACATTTCTCATTTTTGAGAGTCGCATCATCACCTTCTAAAGTGACACTACATTTCTCATTAGCTGCCGTAATTTTTTCATCATCAATAGTAATCTCATTCTCTTCATTTTTACTGGTAAGAGTGACGACTCCCTCCGCATCAATTTTTAACTTCCCTCCCTCCTTTTGGTTATGCTGCAACAAAAATTCTTTGGGTTTATTCACAGGAGGTAAATCTTCATCATTGTATAACCTACCAATAATGACTGGAGCGTTAATATTGCCACCAATAAAAGTCACTAAAACTAAATCCCCAATATTAGGAATATTTACCAGTCCAATATGGGGAGTTATCAGGGGAACTTGTCGCAGTTCAAAATCTTTCCCATCAGGAAGCTTTTTATTTTTCAATTTGATAGAACATTGATAATTTTCCTTATCATCCTCAGAAGTATGGGGAAATAGCGCCGTCACTATTCCCAGTTCAGTGGTATAAATTTTACTAGCTTCTTGTTGAGCAACTTTTTGCATTACTCCCACAATTGATTCCATTATGGTTCCTCCCAATTAATAATTGTACAAAATCCACGATGATCGTTGAGAATATGGCTAACCCCTGTAATTTTAAAAGTCCCATTTTGCTGGGTAATAGGCATTTTTGAGATTTTCACCCCATCTCCTAATTTCACTTCAGCATTTCCTATAACTTTCATTTTTCCTCCGGGTTTTTCATGTAAGTTAGCCAAAATACCCTGAGCAATTTTCTGAGCGATCGCTTGAGTTTTAGCAATAGGTTCCACTAAGCGTAATGTCATCCCAGAATCATCACCAGCAGTTCCTTTCACTTCTTTTTTAGTTAACCAATATGCTGCTTTTTCTCCTTGCCCTTGACTTGCAGGACTTTCTCCATAAATTTCTACTTTTCCTATTCCCGCACTGGGTTGTTGGGAACTAAGGAAGAGAATATCTTCGCCATACTTAAATTCATGGGTAGTAGAGGGTTTGTATTTAGCAAATACAATTTTATCTTCTGTATTCGCATAGATATCGCAGCCACATTTTTGAGCCAGTTGTTGCAGATGTTCGTAAGCAGAGATCGTATCTCCCAAAGCATAACTAGATAATGTAATCCCATTTTCCACTTGGTTTGCTTTTAGTTTTCCTTGTTTGAGAATATCTTGAACAATATCTCCCGCACTTGATTTTTCATAGAGGGAATTAAAATGAGTGGCGATGGCATTTTCCAGGGAACTCACTCCTTCAATTTTTACTTGATTAATTTCCCAGTTTATGGTATTAACTTTACCTGTAAATACCAGTGTAGTCTTTTTTTCATAGCCTAATTCTATGGATATGGGATCGTCTGGAGTAATTGTTAAATTTTTCGGGGAACCCAAAGTTAGATAACAACTATTCGCGGGAATATTTAAGGAAGAATGGGTACTAATGTCTAACAAATGGGTTTCTTTTCCCTCTGTAAGAGTGGTGCTACCAATTTTAATTTTATAACTAATTTTGAGCATTAAACTTTACGGTTGTTATCTAAAAGTGTTATCAGAAATCAGGTTTAGACGTGACACACCTAAAATGTTTCAGTTGCAACATTTAAAATGGTGCGTTACGACAGATTGGTGAATTCTTATCATAGTCTGAATTTAAGCTGTCTAACGCACCCTACTGGACTGTTTCATCTAAAATAGTGCAATAGTAGGGGCGGGTTCCGCGTTAAGTTAATGGTATTACTAACGATCTGGTAAACCCGCCCCCGCCCAATAATGCACTATACTAAGACATATTCAATGGTGCGTTACGACAGATTACTGAATTCTTTTCATAGTCTGAATTTAAGCTGTCTAACGCAGCCTACTGGAATGACACTATTCCCCTCCTGGGAGGGGTTAGGGGTGGGTTCCCAACTCCCCCATCGCTATCAAACAGGTATAGCATTCAAGAGGCGATCAAAGGAATCACCAACATCTTCTAAACCAATATTAAGTTCGCTTTTTAGTGCTTCAAGTTTCTTTCGCAATGCTTTAAAGAGATTCTTTATTTGTTCCCATAAAGCCTCAGTTTTCTGTACAATTTTTTCGTTATATTTTTCATCTAAAGCTTTTCCAATAGCTTGAGGAATATTCCGCAGCAATTGAATAATTTCTTGATGTGATTCATCTAAATTTTTGACTGCTTTATCAGGATAAATTTCCGCCAATTTTTCTTTCACATAAGGAAAAATTGATTCGATATTCATTTTAATAATGCTTTCCTCGGAGGTATTATAATAACCTTCCAATAGTAATCGGTTAAAAAAGATAATTTTCGATTCATACTTGTATGTTTTTTCCTTGAATTCTTGATTTTTTGGGTCTAATTCTTTAATTTCTTGTTTTAATACTGGAATTTCTTGCCTTAATACCTCACCTTGTGCCGTAAGTTTTATACTTTCAAAACGCTCACTATTATAAAAATCAGCATCAGTCAGCAAAATATCATTCAAATCATTAATAATTGCTCTTTTTGTCGTATTAGATATAGACTTCATAAGCAGAGACTTAGTATTATCAGATAATTTGCTGTTGATATATTTAGATACCTTATCTTCTTCTGTAGGTTGCTTAATCTTTTTAATTAATGAATTGATATCCTTAAAATCGCTTTCATCAAAAATATGCAGTAGTCGGCGAGGGTTGAGTTTTTTCACAGTTTCCACAATTATTTTATGAGTTTTTTCTAATGTTTTGACAACTTCATTAGTTAGCTCGCTAATTACCTTTTTGAGAGAGTCTATCGCATCTCTAATATCTTGGGCTAACTTATCAGTAACCTTAGCTAAAATTTCTGCTATTTTCTTAGGAGCTGCTTCGATTTTTTCAATTACTTTCTCAATATCACTGAGAATAGCTCTTGGCTGTTCGAGAATTTTATCTAGTTCTGTGAGAATGCCCTTAATTGGATTGGTAATTTGATGGTCAATTTCAGTCGGAATAACATTTTTAAAATCTTCAATTAATTGGGAAGTTAAAATCTCATTAGATTTTGCTTTTAATTGTTTCCTTAAACTTTCATCTCCTTCTAATTCTTGAACTGTTTGTTCTGGTAATTCTGGTCTGGTAGCTGTAAAGTTTTTATAGAGATTTTCAAGGCGTTCTTTTAAGTCTTTGTAATCTACAGTAACTTCTCCTGGTGGAGTAATATCTTTTAATACCTCTGCGGCATTAAGTAGATTATTAAGCTCTTTTTGGTAATTAGTATTAGCAGTAGTAACGGTACTAATATCTGTAGCAATATTTGGGTTATCTACATAAGTAGCGATCGCCACTTTCAAACTTTCTAATTCTTGAGTTAAGATTTTGTCGTCAACTTTACCTACTTTCTCAGCAACTTTATCTCTTATTTTTTCAATTTCTGTAATCTTTTCAGTAAAATTAAAACTCAAGATATCCTGTAAAGTCTGCCAAAAATCTGACTTTAAAACATCTCCTAATCCTAAATTAGCCATTAGTTTGTCAATTTGTCCTAATCCATCTTTGATTTTTTGAACTAAAGTTTCTACAGGTAACTCATCCAATTACTTTTCAATTTTACTGAGTTGTTCTTTAAGAAAATTACTAATTTTATCAGGAGATAAAGACTCAATAACATTGACTAGCTTCTGATAAAGTTCTTCTAATTTTTCTAATAATTGATTGGGGTTAATTACCTCCATATTTTTCAAGAGGTCGTTATAAAATTCTTTCACAGGTTGAAGAAGAGTAGAAGGTTTATATTCTTCTAGTTTATCAATTACAGGATTAAGATAGGGACTTAAAAATTCTTCCACCAAAGTACCTGGAGTAAAAGATTCTATTTTCTTATCAATCTTGTGAAATTCTCCCTCAATTAAACCAACAATATTTTCTAAAGGGTCTAATATTTCTTCAAATGCTGTTTGTAATTCAGGAGTAACTGTGCCCGGAATATCAACTTGTTTAATAACTTCTGTGCCAACTTTAAGTGCTGCTTTAGAAGGCGTGCTTAATTTGGAGACATCTACTGCTTTTAATTTCGTTTCTAGCTCGCCACTTTTATTGACTACACTTTGAAAAGCTTTTTCAAGAGTTACGTTCTCTAAATTAGTGGTGATAGTATCAATCCCTTTTTGCGCAGTTGATAAAGTATTGTTGACTTCTGGTCCATCTAAAATAGCTGTTACTTGGTCTAAAAAATAATCTATTTTATTGACTAACTGCTCTTTGTTTAGATTCTTCTGAATTTTTTCATCGACTTTCTTTATAGAAGTTTCTAACTTATCTGTAGCCTTCTTAATTTGACCTGAAACTTCATCTATTTTACCGACAACTGTTTCGCTAGTTTTATTACTTATCTCTTTAAAAGGTTTAACCAATTTAGAAGATTTATCGGCAGTTTGTTCAATAAACTTTTTAATTTTTTGGATAATCTCGCTGAGATAATTTTTGAGTTTAGTTAAAACTTCCTCTCCTTGTTTAATCTTTTGAGAAATCGTACCTGCAATATTAGTAGCAATAGATTCAACCTTCTTAATTCCATCATCAATTAATTGGGGAATCTTTTGGGTAAATTCTCTTAAATTATCGGTGATAGTAGCAATCTTTTCTGAAATTATTTTTATGTATTCGTTAATTTTATCGAATAAAGGCTGTAAAACTATTGCATCACTATTTACCTGTTTAATTTCTTCTAATTTTGCTTGGAAATCGCTGATTTGAAAATTACGCAAATTTTCTACAGATTCGGCTGTACTTGTATCTAATTTCTCCAGAGTATTAGCAATTTCTTTAACCTCTAAGCGGATTGTTTTGATATCACTTTTAATCTTAGTAACTTCTTCTGGAGTTAGAATTTTGTTACTATTAAATTTACCAATTAATTCCTTAAACCGATTGACTTTATCGTTATATTTACTAACTTCTTGTTGACGTAGTTCAATATTCTTGGCAATAATAGTAATCGCTTCCGAAGGAATTTGTACTTTTAAAGATTGAATCTGTTCGCTAAAAATATTAGTAAGAGCTTCTGAAGCTAGTTGTTCGAGTAATTGTTCTGGATCTGATAGTTTATCTAGGAATTTTTTAAACGTTTTCAGCAAAGCATCTAAAGTACGAACAGGTAACATCCCTGCATTAGTAACAAATTGATTAAATTCCCCCAAAATTTCTTCGCCACCAGCAGAACTTGTTTCTGCTTTTGATACTTCACCAATACTTAAATCACCTACTAAATCTTTAGTTAAATCTGTAATATTCTTTTGGATGTCATTAGCTACACTAATATTTTTATTATCTTGATCTTTAAAATTATCTGCACTAGGAGATTCAGGAATTGCATCAGCAAGTGTTTGGAGATTAATTGAATTTAATTGATTAATTTGTCCAGATATGTTGGTTTGTAATTCATTGCCAGATACAGGAACTTTCGCAACTTCCTTGTCAAGAGAACTTAGCTCGAAACCCTCAATTTTAAATTCGTTAATATCTAGTTTAGGAACACTATCTTTTAGTTGATTAACTAACTCATCAGGTTTGCTAAAGTTTTGTTTAACATCAGCAAAAGCAACTTCTGGATTAGCTTCTTGTAATTGTTCGGTAATGGATACTGACATAATAAATACTCCAATTACTTTACTAAAATAAGCTTGCCCAACAATTTCTGCTAAAAATTCTACAGGTTCTCGTTTTTTATAAACCTGACGCAGATTTTCCAAGTCTTGACTAGCTGTTTGCGCACCATAAAAGATACCACTAATTTCTATATGTACTGAATCTCGTCCCAAATCTTGAACAATATTACCCACCATCCCCGGAACACGATGGGAAACCCAATCTGCTCGTTCTAGAGTCACAAGACGATGAACTCGGTTTAGTTTGATTCCTCCTAACTCAATTCCCATAACTAATGACTATAAAATCTACGATATTCTCGATTTATTTCCTCAGTTAAAGCATCTATTACATCATCTATTTCAATTTCCTGTTCGTTGATTAAATCAAGGCGATCGCTAAATTTCGACCGAGAATTATCTTCCAAGTTAATATTTTTCGTTGATGCACTATCTATTCTGCTAATTTGACTTAATTCATTTCTTTTCTCTTTTGTTGGTATCAGTAAATCCTCCCTATCTGGATTCAAGACTTGCTCGTTGGAAAAGTTTGGTGAATTATCATCTTGAGCTGGAAAATGGGATTTTCCTTCAGTCAATTCTTGAGGAATTTCACCAGCAGATGTAGGAGAAATTTCTGTGTTTACTCCCATAGTTTCTGCCGTTAGTGGTGAAAATTCTAGTAGTCGAGCAAGTTTATCTAATCCTTTAACACTATGATTTTGTCGCGATCGTTTTTCGATTAAATCATTGGTAGTTAGCTTTTCCTCCAGTTGAGTAGGGTCATTTTTTCTGAGACTTTCCGATATATCTGGGGTTTGGGCTGGCAATTCTGGGACAGTTTGCTCCTGAGAGTAGGAACTTATAGGAACAATAGTTGAAACAGAGGAAATTTCCTCAATTTCTTGGTTATTCAATTCTTGAGAGGTTTCACCAGCAGATGTCGGAAAAATTTCTGTGTTTACTCCTATGGTTTCTGCCGTTAGTGCTGAAAATTCTAGCATTTGGGCAAGTTCCCGTAATCCTTTAACTCCGTGATTTTGTCGCGATCGCTTTTCTATTAAATCATTGGTAGTTAGGTTGTCCTCCATTTCAGTTTGCTCATTTTCTTTGAAACTTCGGGATATATCTAAGGTTTGAGCTGGCAATTCCCGGACGGATAGCTCCTGAGAGTAGGAACTTATAGGAGTGTAGATTGAGGAAACTTCATCTGTTTCTTGTATCTCAGTTTCTTGATTATCAGTCCGCAAATCAAGCAAATCAAATTTTGCCCAATCTTGACTAAATTTTGATTCTTCCTTAATTGAGGGAAGTCTTAATTTTTGACTCTTGACTTTTGAGTTCCCCATCAGGGGTTGAACAACTAACTCTTCTGGAATAAACCCAGAAGTCAACCACTTCTCGAAAGCAGTAAAATCCTCTTCTAATTGCATAACCTGACGCACAGATTTGGCCAAATTCAGCAATTCTCCATAGTTCTCAGCAATCGAGTAATCTTCTGTGAACCACCCAGTCGCAGATTCTTCAATCAGAGTTTGAAAGTCATTGCATAGGGTTTTCCCCAGAAAATTTAAAGCTTCATGGGATTGAGAAACACTGTTAGCAGAAGTTGTCATTTTTCCCTTCCTCTTCCAACATCTGTAAGTAAATCGAAATTTGTCCCATTGTCATAGATTGTATTTGAGCTGGAGTCCAACCAAACTCATAAGCTAAACGAAAACTAGCTCGTGCTAAAAAAGAACTATTTAACCCCTTCAGTTTTTTTTTGGAGTCAGTCCGCTAATCTGCCGAATGTGAGCAATCAAAAAGTTGACTAACCCCATCTGCATTTGCTTAATTTGCTCTAAAGACAGAGCAGGTTTAACCAAAGATTCTTGAATCATTAATAAAGGAATTAATCCTGATTCATTTTTAGCTGCTTTCATTATTAGTCCGAAAGCACCAATACTAAGAGGACGCAGCTCTACCACAACCTCTTTTGTTGTCGGATTTAGGTTTTTCACAGGGTTTAACACTTCTGGAGGCACAATTACCTCAAAAGTAACATTTGAACCACCCAACAAGTCTTCTGGAGTTAAATTCATAGAAAAATTAATTTTATTGTAGGTTAGAAGTGAGCAACCTTCGAGACCTCTCCCCCAACCCCTCTCCTGCGATGAGAGGGGAGAAATCTCCCCCTTCCCTTGCAGGCTATGCTTTACCCATAAGTCTTGAAAGGGTTGTGCTGCAAGTTTTTAAGGACAGTAGCAAAGAAGGAGATGATGGTGTGAGTATGGACTATTAAACAAAAATATTGGACCATTTTACAGGTATCAAATTTGTATTGAGA
>JBCDJM010000001.1:0-71703 GCA_038747755.1 Cyanobacteria bacterium P01_H01_bin.35 | reverse complement strand
GGTTGTTGAAGGGAGTATGTGAACCTAACCTCGAAGTAACCTTTGTTATCAGGAGCCGTGTGAGTTGGAAACTCTCATGCACGGCGCGTGAAGCAGAGGTGAGGGATAGCGATATCCCCATCGACTGTACCTAATTAATAATTCGGTAAGGAAGAAGGAAGAAGTAGGAGCGATTTCCGTTCCGGAATACTTTCCTTCGGAATGCTCTGCAAACGTAAACGCGTTGGCGCAGCATTCCGCAGGAAATCGCCCCTACAAGAAAAGGAAAAATCTTACTAATGGTAGATATTTCCACGGCTTTTACACAAACGATACCAACGGACATGATATCAGATAAATGAAGTACAAATTTAACTGAGTGGGAAAGCTGGTATTGATGGAAAAAGTTAACTTACGTTTTCGGCTTTTGCTGAAATTAAACGCGGTAGAAATGCGGAATGTTTTTCTTGACAATATTAGCAGCATGAGGTAATATCTTCCCCACACACATCCGCTAAATAACACAAAGCTCTAAATCTCAAATCAATGAGTTCATTGTAAAGAGGGTTAAGTTTGCACATAGGAGGAATGTGGAACAAGACATGACCAAAAAAACTGATATCGCGTTCAAAGGGGCACTGACTCGGAATTAATTTACACAGAAATCTTGCGAATTTGGGATTATTAATTTCTATGCGATCTAGCCATTTTCTCAAAGGGCTTAATGGCTTAAATTTAAGTATTGTAGTATACATACGAGCAGTCATAGCATTTAAAATGTTAGTGTTTTGGGGTATCATCCATACCCCTGTTACTTTTGCCAGATCGTGCATGGTTTTAAAGACTTTCTATTGGTTTCTACAATGTATTTTTTTGCATTACCGGAAATACAAAATTTGGGAATGAGTAGTAGTCGCCAATTGCTTGGAAAAATTCACCAGCCAAAAATTAATTTTGATATTAACTTTTGAATTTCCAGTAAAATTTCTCCCCACAATAGAGTGTGGGGGATTTCAGAATATTCCTGGTTTAAAGATTCTTAAAATAAGTCAAACAAACATTTGACTGAGGGTTAAAGCATCTTGATTAATAAGCTCTTCCCTTAGAAAGTGGATATATAGCTAACCTGTTTTGTCACCTATTTTGATTGTTGCACTAATAGAGCTAATTGTTGCGTCTTGATTCTTCACAAGTATAAATGTTTTGAATAAAATAAATAATTTTTACTAAATTAAATAATATTGACTAAATTTAGATTTTATGATAATCAGATACATTAACTAGATTTCTTTTGACAGATGTCTATTTTTCAAAGCAACGATAGCTGACCTCATACCGTTTCACAGAAGTTAAAACTTAGGTAGAGGTAATGGGCGTTTGCCAAGCATTCCGTAGGAAATTACCCCTACAAAAAATTATCCATTAAGATTTTGTAGACTCAAAACTCTTATTTCACAGTAATTTTAGGAAATTATTTCATGTAGGAGGTTTTCAACTATTTGTGATATCTTTAAAGTGAATTAGTATCAGAAGTTAAATTATTTTTGTGACTATATTTGATAATTTCCCGGCCAGTAATGGTGACTACTATATTTATCCTGACAAAAGGGGTTTCTTTTGATAAGATCAAATCCTCTTAATTGCACATAAAATCCTATTATATAAGTATAAAGAGTATAATATTATTCCCAAATATACCAGATCAGGTTCTAGGAAAAAACTATGACTAAATCTCATTTCCAATCATCCCAAAAATTGACATTTTTAACTACATTAGACACTGCAAATACCGAAGCTCTTTCCCCATCTACAGGAATTTTTAGTATCTTTTCTGCATTCCCAGAATATGACCGTGGTAACAGACTGTATGAGATGGGTAGATACGAGTCAGCCATTTCCTACTACGAAAATGCAGTGAAAATTAAGCCAGACTGGGGGACAGGTTGGTTAAAACTAGCTGATACTTTATATAAACTGCAAAGGTATGAACAAGCAGTAGAAGCTTATAAAATATGCCTATCGCTCAAACCAAACGCTCATCAAGCTTGGAATTGTTATGGAGTTGTATTATCTAACTTAAAACAGTATGAAGAAGCGATCGCCTGTTTTGACAATGGAATAAAAATTAATCAAAATAACTACGAACTATGGTTTAATAAAGCAATTGTTTTAACTGAATTAAAACAGTATTTACCTGCCATAAACTGCTACAAAAAAGCACTAAAAATACAACCAATGAAAGGAGAAATTTGGTATAGTCAAGCCCAAGCTTTATTAACTATAAAAAAATATCCTGAAGCATTAGCCGCTTATGATTGTGCAGTGAAACTTCAACCTGATAATTATCTGATTTGGTTGAACCGAGGATTAGCCTTAGTACAAACTCAACGTTATGCAGAAGCAATTATTAGTTATGACCATGCAATAGAATTAGAACCTGAAAATTATTTAGCTTGGTTTAACTTAGGTATTGCTCAAAGTAAACTACATAAATACCATGATGCGGTTTCTTCTTTTAATAAAGCAATTAAATTAAATCCCGATGATTATGAAGCTTGGTATTATAAAGGATTAGCTTTAAAAAATAATTGGAAAGAAGGAGGGGTTGCTTGTTTGGATAAGGCAATTAATTTCTATCCAAATTCACCAGAAATTTGGATTAGTCGTGGTTATATTTTATTAGATTTATTTAAAAATAGCGAGGCATTAGAATCGTTTAATCAGGCAATTACAATTAATTCTAATTATCCAGAAGCTTGGTTAGGTCGGGGTAAAGCATTTATGGCACTGGGTAAATATAATGAAGCTCTTATTGCTTATGGTAATGCCATTAGTATTGAGCCAGATTTTTTAGAGGCTTGGAATTGTCGAGGTGAAGCATTAGAAAAACTCCAAAAGTATGATAAAGCATTAACAGCTTATGACAAAGTAATTGAAATGAGTTTTAAACAAGGAATTTCTGTTGCTAAAGTTGGTTTACAAAGAGGTGCAGCTTTAGAAAAGTTAGACCGATATGCTGAAGCAATAGCAGCTTATGATTTGGTAATTGGAAAGCAGCCAGATAATTTTGATGCTTGGTTAAACCGGGGATTAAGCTTAGGAAAAATGGCAAATTATGAAGAAGCTATGTTTAGTTATAATCAAGCTATTAATATTTGGCCTAGTAATTATCAAGCTTGGTCACAATTAGCTTTGATGTTGGAACAATTAGAAAGGTATGAAGAGGCGATCGCTGCTTATGACCAAATAGTTTCTTTAAGACCAGGTAATCATCAAGTTTGGTTTCAACGAGGATTAATTTTGGAAAAATTAGGATATGTTCAAGATGCTGTTAGTTCTTACAAAATTGTTTTAGAAATTAAACCTGATTATCAGAAAGTAATTGAAAGAATAAATAAATTAAAAGTGCCTGTTTAATTTTAATTAGCTATCAGCTTTTATAGCGCTACGCATTAAGGTGTTTGACATTTCTAAATCCTAAAACTCTTTATTAGTCTACTATTCCCTATTCCCTATTCCCTATTCCCTAGCGCGTAGCGCTATAGCATTCAGCTATCAGTTTTATCATGCTAAAAAAAGTAATCCTACTGATTCTGAGTGCTGATGGCTTCTTTACCTTTACCTTGTTCATCACATATACATTAGCAATCAAAATTCCCCCTAATTTGTACTGAAAATTACTTGATTGCGTCCCTGTCTCTTAGCTTGATATAAAGCATCATCTGCCAGATAAATTAAATCTTCTAGAGTACCTTCGAGATTAGGAATAATACTAGCACCACCCAGACTCAAGGTAACAAACTGACTTACCTCAGACTGAGCATGGGGGATAGAAAGAGAAGCGATCGCCAGGCGGATAGACTCAGCAACAGTAAACGCACCCTCTATATTTGTATTAGGTAAAATTACCGCAAATTCCTCACCACCGTAACGAGCTACTAAATCAGTTGGCCGTTGAGGAACTTGGGATATGGCCTGCGCCACACGCATCAAGCAATCATCCCCACCTTGGTGTCCATAATGATCGTTGTAATGTTTGAAATAATCAATATCAATCATAATCAAGGACAAAAACTGCTGTTCTCGCAGATGTCGTCGCCACTCAACAGCAAGATACTCATCAAAACTGCGACGATTAGCTATTTGAGTAAGTCCATCTAAATTAGCAATGCGTAATAATTCCTGGTTAACTTGTTCCAGTTGAGCAGTACGCTCGGCAACCTGCTGCTGTAAAGTTTGGTTATAGTCTGAAAGAATCTTTTCTGCCTGCTTACGTTGGGTAATATCCTGAAAAGTAGTAATTGCATACTGAATTTTTCCCTGTTTGTCATAAACTGGTGTTCCGCAAGCTTCAATACCAATTCGGCGATCGCCTTGGTGAATTTCTATATTGTCATCCCTGACAATATCTCCCTTCAAAGCGCGTATTATTGGTAAATTAGCCTCTGGATATTTTTCCTCAGTACCAGCTTGATAAATTTGATAAACTTGAGAAACTTCACTTGATGTAACATCACCCAGTAATTTCCGTGCTATCTGATTCGTGTAATAATGATTACCAGAAGAATCCACAATGTCAACACCGACTGGCATCGCATCAATAAACTGTCTTAACTTACATTCATTTTCCCTAACTTGAGCATAAAATTTAGCATTTTGAATAGAAATAGCAGCTTGGGAAGATAACAAATTTAAAATTTCCACTCGTTTGTCAGTAAAAGCTTCTACAGTCAGACTATTTTCCAAGTAAAGAAGACCTATAAGTTTTGCTTGATTCATAATAGGAATACAACAAAGACTTTTAGGATGGTTTTCAATTAGATATGAATCTCTAGCAAAAATTTTATCTTGTTCAATGTTGTTTATCAGCAAAGTTTCTTGCGTCCGTTTAACAGTATTGATGACGCTATTAGGTAGGATGTTCCTATGACTATCGATGGAAATAGTACACAAGCTATAGTTTCCATCAACCCATTGAGAAACGATTTCCCAAGTGCCAGAGTTGTCTAAAATTAAGACACATTTGTTAGCTCCGGCATTTTCTGCAACAATGCGTGTCATTTTCGAGAGTAATACTTCTAGTTCTATTTCCTCAGATATAGCTTGAGAAGCTTTGATCGCAGAAGCTAGATCTAGGTCTGAGGATGTGGTAGTTACTTGGGAGCCAGAAGAGATTTGAATTTTAGTATGACTAGGATGGGAGTCACATTTTTCACTTTGGAAAATAGGAGCGAGAAGTTGGGGATATTTTTCTTCGAGTTGCTTAGTTTTAGCCTTTGCTCCCCAACTATCATAGCAATAGTAGGCTTCTTGCATATAGATACTAGCAACTTTTTCTTTACCACAACTCAGATAAAATTTGGCTGCCAGTTCATTTGCCAGAGCTTCTTCTTGAACATATTTGTTTTGTTTGGCTCCTAAGATCGCCTTGTCATATAGTTCTATTGCTTCTGCTTTTTTTCCTAAAATGCGGCATTTTTCCGCCTCGACTAAATCTACTTTATGTTGGTAATTCATCGGAGCAGACTTTGCCCATTGTTTTTGTAGTCGCCTTTGATTTTCTGTCACTTGTTCCATTACTTTTGACATCTCGTTTTTTGCTCTATTCAAACTTGCTAATGCTATCAAAGAATCATAAAAATAAAATACTGGTTGAGTCACTATTCCTGCCGTTGCCAGCACATACCCCCTAATTTCTCCTACATACTCTTGAATATATTCTATTTCCTCAAACAGATAACACAACATCATTTTATATAAGTAAAGATATGATAACCCTAAGTAGTCATTAGCAGATACCATTTTCGACAAAAATTCCCTTTCTTGCTCTGCATTTTCACACAAAGTCGTTGGATATTGAGCAATTCCTAGCAAATTTAATGTTGCTTTCCAAGAAATGCGACACCAATTTGCTGCTACCAATTGATTCAATTCTACTAACCCATCAAAGTAAGTATGAGTTATCTTTTCTAAAGTCGCTAGGGGTTGACTGCACCAAAAAGATAGTAGACAAGCTCCTTGAGCATTGTAGCCGGCAAATTCCAAGTTTCCTACTTCTAGGCTAATTCCATAAGCTTCTTGTAGGGGAGCTATGGTTTCTTTGATGTGAGATTTGTAATGTAGGAGGAAAAACATGACGATGTGTATCACTAATGGCTTAACTGCTTTGAAATCATATTTGGAGACTACCTGTAATGCTAACTGACCAAACTTGACCGCGATATCGACATCTTGCAGCACATTACAAATAATAATCCCATAACAAGAATAAGCATAAGCAGAAGCTTCTGTATTCCCATATTCAATAGATAGTTTGACTGACAGAGCAACCAATAATGGAAATAAGGGAGAACCGGAAAGGTAAGTAGCTGGCATAATGCTATTGGCAATCTCCACAATAGCAACTTTTTCTGTATCCTGCATCATTGGTAGATTAACCAAATCTTCTATTTGTCGATCGCCTACCAGTAGGGGGATTTCGGAAACTGCCTCTTTAATGTACTCCTGTGTTGGTACTTCAGGAAAAGTGACACCTAGTTGTTGCAAAAATTCTTGGGCAATAGCAATTGCTTGATTTGTTTGATGTCTGGTGTTATATGCTTGTACTCTGATTCGGCAAACATTCATTTGTTCTGGTAAAGAGTGGGTATTAGTAATTACTATTTCACTCAAATGTTCCATCTCTTCAAAATCACCACAGAGAAAAGCTAATTCTACTGCTAAGTCATGGAACGCCAAAGTCATTTCATATTGCCTAGACCAAGCATTTTCTCCTAGTAATGATAATCCAATCCTCACATATTCCTTACCTGCTTGATAAGCAGTAGCATTTTTAGCTTTTCTACAAGCTATCAGATTAAATTTTACTAGCTCATCTCGTTCTGTTTGTCCCGTGATTAAAGATGTTCCATGATTTAATTGACCAACTAGCTCAAAAATCCTTTCTTCTCTTGCTTCTGGGGAAGCTTTTTGCAGTATTAGTTGTCCTATATCGTAATGAAATCTTGCTTTTTCCTTCTTAGGAATTAAAGCATAAGCTGCTTGTTGTACTCTATCATGCAAAAAATGATAACCCACCGAAACATCTTCAATTTTTCTCTCCTGGTTTTGCTCTCCCATAAAAAACTTATAAACTTCACTCTCCGGAATAATAAACCCCTCCCGCAACCCCTGCCATAAATCTGTTGCTACCTCCCTTTGCGTTTTTTCCCGCACTATCGCCAACGTTACTAAATCAAATTTGTTCCCAATACAAGCAGCTAGTTTCATTACATCCTGCGTTGTCTCCGGCAGTTTCTGCAACCTTTTTACCATAAACTCTACTACATCATCAGTCAGTGCTAATTGACGCACTTGTGTTAGATCGCATTGCCAATATCCCTCCTTGGCATCAAATTTAATCCAGGCATCCTCGTATAACCCCTGCAAAAATTGGGAGATAAAAAATGGATTTCCCTTGGTTTTTTGATACACTAATTCGGCTAATGGTGTAGCAATTTCCGCAGAACACATCAAGGTATCTGCCACTAAATAAGTAACATTTACCTCATCTAAAGGAGCTAGAGTTAAAGTCTTCATCTCTACTCCCTGTTTCTGAATTTCATCTAAAGTCAATATTAATGGATGGGCAGGAAATACTTCATTATCCCGATATGCTCCCAACACCAACAGATATCCTACTTTACCATCAATCATCAAAAGTTTCAGCAGATTTAAAGAAGCTGAGTCTGCCCACTGCAAGTCATCTAGAAAAATTACCAAGGGATGCTCTTGCTTAGTAAAAATTTCTAGAAATTTGCTAAAAATTAAGTTGAAGCGGTTTTGTGCGGCACTACCTGATAGTTCAGCAACTGCTGGTTGTTCCCCTATAATTTTTTCTAGTTCTGGAATTACATCAATAATTACTTGTCCATTTTCCCCAACTACTTCTAATATTTTAGCTTTCCATTTTACCAACTCAGCATCAGATTCACTCAGTAATTGACCCATCAAGTCTCGAAATGCTTCAGCGAAAGCACTAAAGGGAATATTGCGATTGAACTGGTCGTATTTTCCTTTAATAAAATAACCTCTTTGTCTGACTATCGGTTTGTGTACTTCATTCACGATAGCCGTTTTGCCGATGCCAGAAAACCCGGCCACTAAAATCATTTCTGTTGTTCCTATAGCAACTTTCTCAAAGGCACTCAGGAGAGTTTGCACTTCTTTTTCCCTGCCATAGAGTTTTTCTGGTATGAGGAAGCGATGGCACACATCTCGTTCCCCAAGGTCAAATTCGCTTATTTTTCCTGTTGCGTTTAACTCTTCTCTACATTTTTCTAGGTCATGTTTTAATCCCCAGGCATTTTGATAACGGTTTTCGGCATTTTTCCCCATTAATTTTAACACTATTGCCTGCAAAACTTTGGGAATTTCTATATTTTTAATTATGGGAAATTTTACTGGTTGAGCAATATGACAATGTACTAATTCTACTGAATCTTTGGTGTTAAATGGTAACTCACCTGTGAGTAGTTGAAAAAATGTTGCTCCTAGGGAATACAAATCTGTCCGATAATCAATTCCTCGGTTCATGCGACCTGTTTGTTCTGGGGAAATATAAGCAAGAGTTCCTTCTAATACATTGGGATTTTTTAGTATGGGATTTTCTCTAGTTAATCTTGTAGAAATGCCAAAGTCAATAATTTTTAATTCTTTAGTTTTGGGATTGTAAACTATATTAGCTGGATTAATATCTTTGTGGATAATATTTTTCGCGTGGATTTGTCCTAAAATAGTAGTTATTTTAAGTGCAATATCTAGAAAATTTGCTAAATCAAATTGATAGCTGTTTTGAATTATATTTAATGATTCTCCACCAAAATCTTCTAAAATAATGATTTGATATTGTTCTAAACTATAAGCCTTAATTACACCTTCTAGGTTCAAGTACCGAGTTAGTTCGTATTCTTGTTTGTAACGGGTCAGTTGAGATAGGGTTGGATAATCTGCCTTGAGGACTTTGAGAATGACTCTTTGAGCATCCTCTTCCCTAATAGCACGATACACTTCTGAATTCATACTTTCATGGATTCGATCTAATACTAGATAACCAGGTAGTAGAACCATGTTTATTTTGGCAAATTTTGTAGTTTTAGAGATACTAAATTATATCATGTTGCCTGGAATATTTTAAATAATACCAAATCTTAAAAGTCTTGCTAAATCTCTTTGAAAGTAGGGAATGGGGAGTAGGGAGTAGGGAGTAAGGACAATTATAAATCTTAGCTTAATGCCGATAATCTTAAAAAAAATGACTAAAGCTTACTTATTACTTAATAACTAAAATATTGATGAAGTATAGCATGATTTTTTGGCATTGGTATAATAGGTAATAAGTAATATCATGTCGGGATAAGAGCGTGATAAAAAAAACTTTCTCCTTCTTTTTCTATTCTTCTTTCTTCCCTCCTGACTCCTCCATGGTTATTTATTTATCACTGTTCAACCGGACATGATATAAGCATTTCCTGCGGAATGCTACGCAAACAGCTTTTTAATTAACGATGCAACTTGATAGACTTTTACCCATACTTTTAATTCTTTAAAATCTCAGAATAGCTTTTTTCTCTTTTAAAGTTAATGAAGCTGATAGCTGACTACTGAATGCTGAATGCTTAGGGTAATAATTAATTTTTGAAAGTTTCCTATATCCAATTTAACTCCATTAAAAAATTAGCAATTCTTTCAGATGCACCTGATTTTCCCATTCTCCGAAAACCATTTTTAGCAATTAACTGTCGCTGCTCTGAGTTATCTAACAAAGACTTAACTACACCAGGAACTTCTCTAGGATTTTTGACGACAATTAAAGAAATTCCTAAAAGGCGACTTTGAGCTTCCGCAAAAGCAGATGTAAACTGAGGACCATTGCCAGGAATAGCGATCGCTGGTTTCCCTAAACCAACAAATTGTTCCGTAGCAGTACCCGCCATTGCAATAGCTAAATCTCCCCGATGTACAAATTCTGCAAAAGCTTGTTGATTTAAAATTATACTTGCATTTCTATTCGGAGAAATCAATTTTATGGGAAAATGAATACTTCCTTCTCCAGAAAAAAAGCTGGGTTGAGGATTATCCGTTGGTAGTTGTAAAATACTACTTTGAGTCTGAGTCTTAATTTCTCGTTCAGCTCGCCAATGATATGATTTGAGGAATGTACTAAAAGGTTCTAAATCTAAATTAGGAGCGATCGCTCCCAGGAACAAAAACTTTTGTTGTGGGAAAGTTTCTAACAACCCTGTAACTGCCTGAATAATAATTTCCCAATTTGCATAAGCTTCTGGAGAACGAGATCCAGGTAACAAAGTAATTGTTATTTGACCTTGCATCCCCAACATCTGAGCATCAGAACGATACATTGATAGTAGAGCACTCTCCAACTCTACACCATCCATCATTGGGTTTCCCACATAATAAGCTCGAATCAACTTTTCCCTTAACATTTTTGCTGTTAACTCATCTCTAGCAAGTACCGCTTTACATTTCTTCCTACTCATTAACCAACGTTCCCAAGGAAAATAAATCGATCCTGACCACAGTAGAAAACTTTCCACCCAAGACTTGGGAGGAAGTTCCTCAGTTTCATCTCGGAGCAGATATTCTGATTTAGCAGTTCCTAAAAAAGCATAAGGCGCTCCACTTAACCAAGCAAATAATAAAGGCACAATATCTCCAACTGCCAAAATAACGACTTGATGACCTGACTTAGTTTCAGAACTTATCCAATATCTTAATGCTTTTAGTTGAGCAAAGGTGACTCTTAATAAACCACCTTTGACATCTCGCCATAACTGTTTTCTATCCATATAGATAAAGCCACCAGAGGGCATTCTTTGTCGCGGGCCAATAATTGAGAAATTAACTATTTTGCTATAAGCTTGTCCTTCTCCTACTATTGGTAAAGCAGCCAGACTAGGAGGAAGAGGATATTTTTCGAGTTGTTGTAAAACTTGAACTGCGATCGCATCTTCTCCGTGACCATTACTCAGGCAAAGTATTTTTAAGGTCATTTATTTCAAGGGAATAGGGAATAAGGAATAGGGAACGGGGAACAAGTAGTAGAAGTTAAGATGCAATTTAGCCTATTTATTTTTATAGCAGTCACCATTACTTCAAATATAGTCACAGCAAGAATTTGACTTCTGACTTCTGACTTCTGACTTCGGCTATATAGCTGAACTCCTGAATACTAAATTGACCTATTAACTAGGATAAAGAGAGATTGGGGAATAAAAATGAAGATATCAAGCCTACAAGAGGGCAAATATACCTTAGAACAAGAACTAGGAAGGGGGGGTTTTGGCATTACTATCAAAGCTACTCATAATTATTTGGGACAACCTGTAGTTATTAAGACTCTCAATGAATCTCTAACTCAACATCCTAATTTTGCAGAATTTCAACAGAAATTTCAGGATGAGGCCAAAAGACTTGCTTTGTGTGTCCATCCTAATATTGTCCGAGTTAGTGATTTTTTTGTGGAAGATAGTCAACCTTACATGGTAATGGACTATATTCCCGGTCAGACTTTAGCAGAAGTGGTATTTGGTGGCCAACCTCTACCAGAAGCGATCGCTGTGAATTATATTCGTCAGGTAGGGAATGCTTTGATGGTAGTAAATCAAAATAATTTACTCCACCGAGATATTAAACCCCAAAATATTATGTTGCGTCAGGATACTGAGGAAGTAATTTTAATTGATTTTGGTATTGCACGGGAGTTTATTGCTGGTAAAACTCAGATTCACACTAATTTGGTCTCAGATGGTTATGCCCCACCAGAACAGTATTTGTCTCAAGGAAAACGCACAGCAGCAACAGATGTATATGGTTTAGCTGCTACTCTCTATACATTATTAACTGGACAAGTGCCAGTACCAGCACCCAGGAGAGTACAACAGGAAATGCCTGGTCCCCGTGAGTTACAACCTCAACTTAGTGCCAGTGTTAATCAAGCAGTGCTTCAGGGTATGGCTTTAGATATTCAACATCGACCTCAAACTGTGGATGAATGGTTAAAACTTTTATCAGATTCTCTGACAAATAATTCAACTATACAGGTAATACCTCAACGTCCAGCTCAGAAATTGGGAAATGGAAAAAATGTTAATGTACATCTTCCTCCGACACAGAGACCTCCAAAAATTTTGATGTGGGGAATATTTGGAGCGATCGCTACTCTAATGTTAGGAGCATTGGCAGCAATAGTGCTTAACTCTCAGAATTCTTCTACTCCTCCCATTGCTGAACCTACTCAACCTTCTCCCACCGTAAAACCATCACATATTGCCCAAACTCCCAGTCCAATACCAACACCAGTTATACCTACCCCATCTCCACAACCTTGCAATACTCGACAACCAACTTTTACTCCTACCCCAACACCTACGCCATCTCCTATCCCTCCCGTGGTCAAACCTACTCCTACTCCCTTACCTCCTGTAGAACAACCAATATTCATACCACCAACAGTTAAACCTCCAATACCTACTCCATCTCCTCAAGATTCAGTTCCCAAAATACTTCTAGACTTAGTATTGCCAGATAATATTCCTTCCGATCCTATTGATAATTCTACTATTAGGGATCTGCCAATTATTCGTGGTTTACCTCCAGGTACATTAGAAAGTAAGGTAATAGAATTATTAGGAAAACCTACAAAGGTTCAAGAGCGTGGGTATTGGCCTAATACTAGGGCTGTGATTTATGATTTACTTCCTAATAAAGTTACTTTAGGGTACATATATGATCGAGATTCTCGTCGGTTGCGACAAACTGAGTTATCTGTGGCGGATACTATAGATGACCGAATGGTGAGAGTAGCTTTTACTAATATGTTGAATCTGAAGATTACTCCAGACATTAAACAAGGACTACAAGATGTACGCAATGGTAAAATTAGTCGCTACGAATTTAAAACAGGTAATTTGGAAGGTCTAATTGAGCGTAGTAATGATAATCGCGTCTACATTGGTGTTTGGGATGATGATTTACATTAGTCAGGGAATAGGGAATAGGGAATAGGGAATAGGGAATAGGGGGATAAAATTGTTGATTTCAGTTCTGGAATTGATTTAATTAAAATTTTGGCAAGAGGTCTATTAAACAGGTAATAGAGAAAAATCTAACTTTTAAATTTTAACTTTTGACTTGAAAAATATCAATAGTCAGGGAATAGGGAATAGGGAATAGGGAATAGGGGGATAAAATTGTTGATTTCAGTTCTGGAAGAGACTACTGTTCAATCAGATTCTCTATAACTCCTGACTCCTGACTCCTGACTCCTGACTCCTGACTTTAGTTGTCATATTTAAAATCATTGTGTATTATATAAGAATAACCACAAGGGGCATTAACGGTTTCGACAGGGTGGTGAAATCTGCTTTGTGATGCAGGTCGAGAGTGAGTCTTCTCTCGCAAATACCGGGCTCAAAAAATAATAAGTGCAAACAACATTGTACCTTTTGCTCGTAAGCAAGTAGCTGTAGCTTAATTGCAAAAACACCTCTTATAGGTTCGAGCGTCTGTGATTTGACTCCGTTAAGGATTGCAGACTTAACCCCAACGGATGCACTAACAAACTACCTCTGGTTAGCTGTTAGTTAAGACCTCACCAGAGCATCCCGCTATCCGGGATAATGGATGGTCCCAGCTCTAAGGGTTAAAAAGAGCTAAACCTGTGAATGAGTGAAGGGTGAATAGCCATTTTGGACATGGGTTCGACTCCCATATGCTCCATCAAGTATAACTATCTCTAAGCCGTTTTCTGCTTTTTCAGCAGAGAGCGGTTTTTTTTTATAAGTTTTATCAAAATGTTACAGCAGTCTGACCAAAGGACGCAGATATTACCAAACTAAATTCTGTTAGCTCCGCATAGACGTAGGAAAAATTAAGTCAGAGATTACTTTTGCGTTCTGACTTCTGACTATGGACAGTGTGAAACCTAACTCTACTACTTCCAGAAGGGGAAGAGTGAGGACTGGGACTTAAACAAAGCTAACCCAGAATCGTGTTTTACCTTATCAATTTTTACTCAATTTTTACTCAGCTTTTATTATTTACCATAAGTGATGAGAATTTTTTTCTTTGGATTTATGATAAGTAGAAAAAAATAATAAATTAGTAAGTATAAAAATTGCTAATAATTATAAAAAACTTAAGACTTCGGAATTAATGGCCAATATTAATTTTTTTTACAAAGTCCCGTGTGACAAGAGTGACATTTGTCACAAATTTAATTTGAGGTGTCTTATGATTTTGTCATTTTCCGTAACCCTTACTTTGGAATGATTTTAGGTTTTAAATGACACTAATGACAAAACTATTTACGATTTATCAAAATTTTTGTCTTTCCCAGAATTTTTTTAGGTTTAGCCTTGTTAAATTTTTCTCTTTTTTAGTGGAAATTTTGTCATCGTTGTCATTAAATCTTTCAAACTATTACTATATCTACTTTTCAAGGAATGACAAAATTTTTTGGGGATTTTTTAAATTCAAGTACAAATTTTCTGAAAGCCTTTTACCAAAAACTTTTTCAAGAATGACATTTTATTGTACCAACTTTGTCACAAATGTCACTCTTGTCGCACGAGGGACTTTGCAAAAAATTTAATATTGGCCAATATTAAATTAATGGCCATTAATTTATAGTGACATTATTCTATAGCGAATCCGGGACTAATGGTTATGTTTACCAGTTCAAAAAAAAATATTCAGCTTTTTTAGACTGGATAAATTGGCATTGGTGATTTTGGCTATGATTTTTCTGAAATGGGGATTGTCTAATTTATAATTTAAAATGCTTTTAAATTTGACAAATTTAGATTTCATAGCTTGATTCACCAACACGGATAAATTCTGTACTTTTACCAATATTCTACTTCAGGACAATGAGCAGAAATTGAAGTGCGAGATTGGTGGCTCTGATTCTAAGGCATATAACGGTAGAGTAAGTAAATATAACTATGAAAAAAATATATCTGAAGCGTTTTATGTCGTGCAGCGAATCGCCAAAAAATTAGAGGTAATAAAGAAAAAAAAATAGAGCTTGAGGAGTTAAGGAATCAGATTGAGCAGCTAGAGGTTGATATGCAAGCTAAACAATCTGATATTGAGTACATGATAGAATTTTATTAACACCTAGTAGGTGGGTACAACTATCTATCTACTTGTGGTAGCAAAGCAGTACCGTTAATATGGAAGTAGGGTCTCTTTGATGGTTCTGCACTTGCCATCAACAATACGTTAGGGGCTGACTTCCAAACACCTCTTGCGTAATCAAAAATTATACGATTAGACCAGGGAAGAACTATCCCTGTAAGACTGGTGTTTAACTGCTCATTTTCTGCCCCGTAGAAATTACCCATCTCAACATTTGCCAGTGTTACCGGAATTACCCTAGATGACTTGTTGTAAAATGGTAGCTCAAGGGTAAATGTAGAATACTGTGATATATTTGTATCATTTTCAGGCGTTGTATTTTCCAAGAATCTTGTGGTCTATTGCCCATACACCCTTGACATGATACTCAAAGGCGAACCAAATATCCTCACCTACTTCGCCATAGTTAACAATGTTCTTAACCTCTTCGTCGTACTTTTGGCTAGGTAAAACGGATTCTGGGTATTCTACTTCGTTGACATCGGTTAAGACAAAGTTCATTTTTCCTGTCTTCATTGCAGAGCTTGTTACTCCACCTGTGGTAAAAGGATCTGCAACATAAGAGGAGATATACCCTGAATCGTGAATCGACAACGATCAAGTGAGTTCGATAAATACCTATTTTTGCATCATTTGCGCTAACGGTAGCGTAGAGATATTCAGACCCCCTCTTGCTTTCTGTCGCCTTTTAGGGTAAATTTTGCCTCTTGTACACCAACTTCATCTCCCCATTCTAGCGTTTGAGTAGAAGCAGTAAAATCACCATCTGGTTTGGAACTCTTGAATGCTCTATCCAGGTATCTGTCCTTTGTTGACGTACTTGAACCTGTAAAACTTACCTTTGCTGTTGCAGGTTGGTTTCCTATTTTGCTCACCTTTACCCCAATCACCTTTTCAGTTGTTTCTTCGGTTGGTAAGAGGGTTGGTTCTTCAATAATTTGGACTCTTTGTTGGAAAGATATTGTGCTTGTCATCTTATTTAGTAATATCGTTTTCTTTTGTTCTTGGTATCACGCTTACTAATAAAATGTTAGCACAAACAACAAGTGGTTAGAAAATAACAATTTAGATATTTTGACATGAATGTAGAAGAAATGTTTAATCTAGACACCAGGCTGAGTAAATACACACTGGTAGAATTTTACAATAACCTAGTTCTCAAAAACCGGGTTGATGTTGAAGTTGTTGAAGTCGATCAGTGCTACGCAAAAAAGTTCATTCTCCATCTAATAACCAACTTCCCCCCTTTACCTATGGTATTTATAAGAAGACGAACAACAATAAAACCACTAAACTGTGCAAAAAGGCTAAGTATAATTTGTGGTTTAATGTCAGACGAAATGGTAATTTTATCTGACAACGTGCCACACATAAATGGTCTCACAATGTCAGAAACCAGAAAATGCAGGGAGGCAGAGAGATATTGTGCTGCTATTGAAAACAAACTATTGCACATTTACACCGTTCCCATGTCAACTTCTTTAGATACACAAGACATAATAAGAGCGCAGGCAGAACTAATTTTCTAGGTTTCTACGCTTTGCGATAAGCTGTGTTGCAACAATGAATAGTATGAAGGTATCAGAAGTAATATTAGTACCTGCAAAAGTACCAGGTAAACCAAACGGGATGTCAGTAGAGTATGACTACCTCCAAAACCTTGTAATCAAAACACCGCTCGAAATAAAGTTGTCAGAGATAAATACTATTGTTTCAGGGTTTGAGGAGTATAATTTTCCTTACCTTGCCTATGTTCAGAGTGGTTGCGGAGTAGACCATAGATCCTACTTATCAGAGTATATCGGGTCATTTGTGTTCAAGGCAGACGCGGAAAAGTGCGTTGTAGAAAACGGAGGTTGTCACTCTGCATACTTTTTGGAATACAGTAACAGGTTCCATGTTTTTTGCTTGCCAAGCCCTGCAATCAAGGTAGAAAGCAACGACGGTGTTAAAAGGTGGGTAGAAACAAGAGCAAAATCGGTCAAGCAAATTCACTCAGCGCTAAACTACGAAGGCCAAGAGTGGAAAATAATTGATCAAAAAGGGTTCTACAATATTGAAGTTCCTGAAAAGGAGACACCTGAAAACATTGTTGAGATTACAAAGTGCGTCCTCCTCTATGGTTTTTGGTATTCTAGGTTTGTGGAATACTTTGGAACTTATAGCCTGGCAGAGTTTAATAACCGTGACATAGGAGAATTTACGACTTTGGGTGAGGCGATTGTCTATGTAATTAAGGAAAATGGTTGCTTGTCTGGATTAGAAAGGCTTGCCAGCTTAGTTGGAACTGAAAGCTTATGTACTTTATTAAACGTAGAAGAGCTAGTAGATCAACTAGAGATGAGTGGGAAATGCAAGGTATTCTTTGATAAGAAACCATCTGGAGTGAGGCTGTTTAACCTAAAATAGTACATAAAATTGAGGCAGGGCATTATGAGATTTGATGGTTAAGTTAAACCTTTTGCTCTTGCCCTGCTTACAGCTATACTTCATTGTTTCTGTTAATGTTCATGTCGGGATTTGTAAATCCAGAATCCCCAAGCTGTGTTTCTAAGTTTCTAGAAGAGTCTCTATCTTGGGTTTTGAATGTATAGTCGGCTATAGACTCTTCCGTGATAATGCCATTTGTAACAAGAGCGTCGATAATGGCTTTATAGTGTCTTCTTTCTTTTTCTGCAACTCCGTTTAGGCTTAGAGATATGTCTCTAACCTTATTGTGTATAGATGCAACACTGTACATATCATTACGCCTTATTTCTTCTAACCTTGCTTTTTCTAAGTTTTTAAAGTTTTCGTCTAGTACAGCGAATACATTCGTTAACTTTTCAAACGACTTGTTTAAATTATGCTTTACATTAAACAAAGTCCATAAAACCCCTGCCTCGGCTCCCATTACTGTAAATATAAAGACTATTTCCTCTACATTCAAACCCCCTTGGTCTTCACAAAACATTGCGATCGCTCCTCTTGTCACTTTATTGCTGTAATATATTATAATACATAAATAATATCATTGGTAGAAGGTTAGTAAGATTACGCTGTCGCGTTATTTTGTGGTGCAAAAGTGACGTAAAAAAAAAGCTAAAAGGTAATTAAATGGTAAGAGCTAATTTTGTGTATAAAAACCACACGGAGACCAGGATGGAACTGGGTGTGTGGGATTTTGCTAAAGAAGAATGGTTAGAAGAAAAGGTAGTAAAACACAACTGCTTGTGTGCAATCATTCATCCAGGTCTGGAGATAGCAGTTGGTCAAGTGCCAATCCAATCAGAGATAGAAGAGGCAAATAAATCAGGTGCTGGATGGACAGTAGAAAGCTTTATAGAAAAGATGCAGGCAGGCATCCCATTCGATGATGGCGATCCTCTTAGATTTGATGTTGCTACAAACAGCCGTAACGACGGTAAAGCAATGTATACTAGGGGAGTGAATTTAGGAGAAATTTACTTCGGCGTTAACAACCCAACTGCATACAGTGTTTACGGGTCAATTTTGTTTACCGAATGCAAGAAAACTATATCGGCAAACATAAAGACTTTGATAGTGGACGATGAAGACCCCGAAATAAGGGCAGCGGGATTCGGTGATTCCCACGGTAAGGCAAAGAGAAAGATTATTGAAGCTCTCACCGCAGGAGTGCCAAGAATGCGGGAGGATGGTGAGTCAAATACTCCTTTGCAAATTAGAGCCGGGTTTAAGAATGCGTTTTTGTTTAAAGGAACTATTGCAACTCCAGAGGAAAACAAGTGGCCTAAGATAATAAAGCAGCGGTACGGCAGAGATGACTGGGATTTAATAATTCCTATTTCTGGAATTAAAGGAAATAAGCCAGAACCCGGAACATCTTTTATAGATTTCACTGTGTATTTAGGTTTAGTACACTTCGCGGAAAACCGGGAAGCAGTAGCATCTCAGTTATTCTTTGCATGGTTTACACCCAAGGCAATTAAGTATGCGGTGTTGATTGAGCTGGCAAAGAGGTGCGAGGAACTAAACGATGCAGTTAAGGACATAGACAGAATACCAGAAATATTTAGCTCTGTAGAAGAAATACGCGCGGATATTGGGTACACTGGCCAGATTGACCCTGAAAGTTGGGAAGCGGACGATGATGGATTTTCTGCTGTTAACGACAGCGAACTTATGGATGGAGCTGACAGTGAGTATGTAGACCCAATTATTGAAATAATAGCTAGAGATAAATTTGGTGTCCTTCTCAATCACCCGTACATGGTGAGAAAGATTATCGATCGCCTTGGCAGAAGATGGCTAAGATTTGCTCTTAACACCCACATTAAAATGAGGTCTGGAATGATGATGCCAGACGATAGCATCCCATTTGGCAAGATTGTTTGTGGTTGGTTAGAAGAAGGTTGGCACATAGCTTTTAGGAATCCAATTCTAGACCATGAAAGTATATTGATGGTCTATAATATTCGCGGTAGTTACCCGCACTTAGAGGCGCAAAAAGGGACTATATGGATGTCGCACGAAACAGGGAGTCGTTCCCAGGGTGATTATGATGGCGACTTTATGACTCTAGTGCCTCTGACTGCCGAGCAAAGTGCGTTTGCAGCAGAATTAATTGAAAATATTGAAAATGGATGGGGAGATATAGAATTTACCAACTATATTACCAACCAGGAAAACCAGTACCCAGACGAGCCATTTAGGCATATTATCTTTGAAGTTGTCTACTCTGAGTATTTGTGGGGAACTTCTGGAAATGTTATTAAGCCTAAGAAAATTAAGAGAAGTGGTACTCCTGAAGAAGTATTTTATGATGTTATAGGAGACATCACGGGCATTGTGTCAAACTTGCTGCAATGGGCTAAAGCAAATGGTACATTTAACAATTTGGTAGATATACCGAATCACGATTTGAATACCGATGAGTATATCGGTGGCACAACGCAAATGTCTATAATATCCTTTTTGAAGCAACAAATGCAGATAGCTGTGGACTCTATTAAAGCTCCATTTAAACAGAATATGCAGGGTTTGGATATATGTAGAGCGGTTATAGAGAAGGGCGGTAAGCCAGCCTGGATTCATAAGAGTGCTTATAAAGACTCACTTGCTTATAGAACCCACACAATTCCTATAGGTACATTGTCCATGATAGAAGGTAAAGACGGTAAGAAATTCTGGAAGCAGACTTCCCAAATGCCAAATCCTGATGATGTTATCAGCCTAACAATATCCTTAGTTAATGCTTGGTGGACAGAGTTTAAGGGTGAAAAGCGCCATGTGTCGGAGTTCAGAACGTTCTTTCCAGACAGCTATGATAACCTGATGAAAAATTATGCCGATGAAATCCACAAATGGTATGGAACGGCAATGAAGCAAGCTAACTCAGTTGGTAAGCTGAATCCTGGAACCGTTAACGAGAAAGACCCTGAGCCGTGGAGGTATGTTGACGAGAGGAAGAAGAATATGAGGGTTGTTAGGAAAGACGCAGACCTCATTAGAGAAAACCTGGATAATGTTGAGACAATTCTTGAAGAGGAAGTTGAGGAAAGAGGTGATAGCAAGTTTCTGTTTAAGTTGTGGGAGTTAAGTGATAAAAATCTGGCAAATGAAATTTATGATGGAGTAATTGATGATAAGAGGTTAAGTGGTGTTTATCAGGGAGAAGGTCAGTACCAAATAGCAACCTCGTTTGAGTGGGTTTCTGCATTTTGGCACGCTGCTCACAGTCCGAATGCTGGTGAGAAGTCGGAAGGGGCTTCGGTATTCAAGCTTTATTTGGATGAAATACTAAAGCGATTAGAGAATCCCACTGACATGAACAAAACAAAGTGGTTCGCGGGGGATGATTACCCTTTGGGAGATTACTTATTTGGATCTCATAATGCGGTAAGAGATAATAGTCAAGCAAAGACGAGTTTCCCACCCAGAGCAATACCACAAGAAGGTTCTAACACTATTTGGATGCCGTCTAGAGTTAATAACAAGGGCAGGTTGATAGATCCTAAATCCCCGGAAGGCGAAGGTATTAAAGTTCCCAATGAACTCGAAGCCAAGGTGGAAAGGAGAGGTCACTTGTATGGAAGGAAGACGAATCCCAAGCACATTATTTATGTGAGAAGCAACTCCAATATGCCCTGGAGAGAACTCGGTGTTATTGGTCTTGGAAGTACAGTTCCGCCTTTAAACACACCACTAAAAGTCGCCCTTGAGACGTTTAAGTTAACACAGAAGCCTGAACCAATGATGATGCCTGAGAACCAAGGTATTGTTGGTTATCGAGGCGATCAAGGAATAATTACATTTAGGAAGGCTGATAAAGCGAAACCTTCAGTCATGGTAACGGCTTCGCGATCGCGAAGCGGAACGGATGTTCTATCGCTTAACCAAAACACACTTCCCGAAACTGATTTAAAAAGGTTCCATGATGAGCTTGACAAGCACATAGAAAAGGAATTGCAGTTCAACATTGGCGATGCTCCTGGTGTTGATAAGCTAGGCCAGGCTTATTTGCTTGAAAAAAACTATGAGCTGGTAACTATATGGTATATTGGGAATCAACCGAGAAATCAGTTGAATCCCAATTGGAATGCAAACCGAATAGATGGGAGCTTTGAAGACAGAGATGTGGCAATGCTCAAAGCGTCGGATATATTGCTAGCAATATGGGACGGCATTAGTTCAGGAACCAAGAGAAATATTGAAAGTTATGAGTCTAGGGTGAAGCGGAACGAGCAGTCAACTGTGATAATTAGAAAAACTACTCCCGCAACACCCACCACACAAGTATCTGACAATGTTCCAAAAAACCGTGTATCTTTAGGAGGTTTGGTAAAAGTAGTTGGCCATGTTGACCCATCAAGCGGAATATGGGAACATATAAACCAACTTTCCTGGAAAAGTGAAGATAACTTCAGATCGACTGTGGATAGAGAAACTGTAGCTATTAACTTAGAAATAGTTTACTCTGCCACAGGTAATTATATTGTCAAGGGGGTGAAGGATGGGCGGATAGCAAACTTCCTCAACATAGTAATGCCAATGTGGGGAACAGCACTTGCCCTGAGATATGCTCCGGGTGGAAATATAAAGAAACACCGCGACACAAGTGGGTTTGGAAGAACTGTAGTCTGTGTGTCAAGTGTTGACTACATTTTAGTTGTTGGTGACACAGAGTACCAAATACCTGCAAATACTGTTATTGCGTTCCCATCAAAACAGCCTCACGCAGCTTGGCATGAGGGCAATGTTACAAGGCTTGCCCTTTGTGCCTGGGAAATAGACTGGTCTAAGCTTGAGGGGATAAACATTTGGAGTGGATCTACCGAACCAATAGGTGGCGCATTAACGAATGCCACTGAACTAAGCTTTAGTAAAGGTTCCATAAACAAGCACTACCCTGTAGTTGATAAAAATGGTAAGGAATGGCCTGATGCTGACTCAGCTTGTCAGAACTTTAAGACTGGCAATTTTGATAACGATGCTGAAATAATGCAAAGGATAATAGTTGCCAAATTAAAGCAATACCCAGAGCTGGTAAGAGAAATTGATGCAATGGGAGGTTCCAACTGGCTGTCAATATGCAGTCACAACACTACTGCTAAGGGAAAGTGGGAAGGCAAAGGGTTGGAAAGCAGGTTTATTAGGGTATTAATGGCAGCTTATGAGCAAGTAAAAAGTGGTGAGAAGGCAAGTGAATTTTACGAAGTGTACAGTGATGGTGCAGCGAGTGGAAACCCCGGCAAAGGAGGTTACGGTGTAGTAATAGTGAACGATGGTAAATCCACAGAAAAATCTGGAGGGTTTGCCCTTACCACTAACAACCGAATGGAGCTGATGGCTGCAATAATCGGAATCGAATCCACCCCTAACAACTCAGAGGTTGTTGTGACAAGCGATTCAAAATACGTTGTTGATTCAATCAATAGTAAATGGGTTGAAAAGTGGAGAGATAACGATTGGAAAAACTCTAAGGGAACTGTGAAAAATATTGATCTTTGGGAAAGAATGTTGGTTGCGATATCTATAAGACAAGTTAGTTTTAAGTGGGTGAAGGGTCATGCTGGCCATGTAGAAAATGAAAGGGCTGGCCAACTAGCGGTAGAAGCATCGCAAAAATCAAACCTTCCAGCGGATGAAGGGTATCAAGGATAATCTACTAGAAAGCTGACGTTATAGTTGTTGGTATTACCAGCAACTAGCCCACTTTAAATCTTGACAAAATTATCTCAACAACAGCAGCTAAAATGGTCTTAGCGCAAGTGGACTCTGGATATTACCTTAATGTCCAACACATTACAGCCTTATGGAAAAACAAAGTATGGTTGTGCTGGACTTGTAAAGTCTACAACCACGCGCCATGACCCGATAATATTGCAGCAGTACCAAAGTATACTAGACGGCGGAAATAGTTTAAACTTAATAGTAATACCATTAATATAAACTCGTCAAGTAGCCGTGAAAACCTAATTTTCCTACTTTTAGAGGGAAAAGTAATGGTGCAGACTGGTTACTCTCTTTAAAATAAAGTATAAAATATATTAGCAGCAAACATAAGGCGATTTTTAAGTGGCAGGTAGATTATGTATTTGGCGATTGACTTTGGTACTAGCAATACTAAAGCTGCTCTGGTAATTGAGGAGAAATTAATTCTGGTGCGAGACTCTTTTCAACCGGAGTCCTCTTTTTTTCCTTCTAGCGTTTATCTCACTCCAGAGGGACAAATATTGGTAGGCCATGCTGCTGATGCGATGCGGGATACTGATGTCCGCAGGTATCGTAAGGAGTTTAAGCGCAATTTTGGAGAGGATGTTCCTTATCAGTTGGGCGATCGCCAATTATTACCTCAAGATTTAGTCAGTGCGGTTTTATCTAAGGTAAAACAGGAAGCAGAAATAATTGCTCAAAGTTACGGTGAAAATTCTCTGACTAAAGTGGTGCTAACTGTACCTGCGAGTTACAACGGTTATAAAAAAAGGCTAATGCAGAAAGTGGCAGAGGGGGTTGGTTTTACTGAGGTGCAGTTATTGCCTGAGCCGGAGGCAGCAGCGTATTACTATAATCGCAATAACATCATATCGAATGGGGATATTGTCTTAGTTTACGACTTAGGTGGTGGAACTTTTGATGCTGCTTTACTCAGGAAGGAAGGTGAGGGTTATAAAAGTTTGGTTCCACCTACGGGTATAGATGGTTGTGGTGGTATTGATTTTGACAGACAGATTTATCGGAGGATTCGCGGGCAAATAAAAGACTCTCTCTTGGTAGAAAGGTTAGGAACTTTTAATGATGTAAAGGCGCAGCAGGATAGGGAAATTTTAGGAGATTTTTGTCGTGGGTTTAAGCATCAGTTGAGTCAAGTTCCAAGGGCTTTTGGTCGGTTAATATTAGACAGGGAAATGTATGAATTGACTCAAGAGGATTTTAATTTGATGATTGAGTCTGTTATTGATGAAACTGTCACAGAATGTCTGGGATTGGTTAAGGATGCTAATCTAAAGGTGGATGGGTTAAATCATGTTTTACTGATAGGTGGAAGTTGTCGTATTCCTTATGTTAGGAAATTATTGGAGGCTAGGTTGACAATGCCTTTGTTTCACCTACGGGAACCAGAATTGGCAGTTTGTCAAGGTGCAGTATTATTTGCCAGTGAGACGACTGTTAATCAAGTTGTTAAAACTACCAGAGATGGAAAAAGTAAATCTAATCAATTTGGAGGAACTAACATGAATAAGATTAAAACTAACGTAAAAACTAAAATCATTGGGTTCGATTTAGGACATGGAGAAACCGCTTTACATTGGACTTGGGATTCTGGCACAGATAGTAGCGGGAAATTACCAGAAACTCTTATAGTTAAAGGTCAATCAGAAAGCTTCATTACTGCAATTGCATACGATGAGAAGGAAAAAGAAATAATTAAGATCGGCGAAGCTGCTTTGAATGATTCCAAGAGTTATGCCGTAGATATATGTTTTAAAGCAAGACCTGAGAAGGAAGGCACTAAAAAGCAAATTAAAGATTATGTTAAATACATTTATGATAATTTGGTTGGCACAAAGTCAATAAATCCGAATCAAGACCATCAAATTTTGTTCTATATCGGTCATCCTTCGGGTTGGGAAAAAGAAAGTGTCGATTTATATCAAGAAATTATGGCAAAAGTTTTGCCAAATGTTAAGGTTGCTCCAGAGTCTAGAGCAGGTTTAATGACAGTTATTAAGACAGACCAAGTTACTTTAAAGGACTTGGGAAAATCTGTATTAGTGATTGATATTGGTTCGTCAACCACAGATTTTACGTTAGTAGGGAATCAACTCAATGAACCTTTTGAAGAAGCAGGGGCTGATTTAGGAGGTGCTTTGATTGATGAAGCTATCTACGAACAAAGTTTGGAAAAGCTACAACAAGAGTTATATTCAGCTAAAAAAGAAGCGAAACAAAGGCTGGAAGAAAAGAAAAAAAAGTTGAATGAAGCAAAAAAGCAAGAAGTAGAACTGGAGAAAATACTCAAGGACGAAACCGATGAAAAACGCTTGCAAATTATGGAAATATTTAACTCTAAAAGTGAGGGAGAAAAAGAAGATACAGAAAAAGAGGTAGAAAAAGAAACCAGGAAAATCCAAGAGATAGAAGAGATAGAAAAAATATTTGCTCCAGAAAGCAATCATCAATCAAAATCTACAGCCAAATTCAAATGTCGTCAACTGAAAGAGCGCTATTTTTCTGGGGGTTATCTTGGTGGATTTGGTCTTGTAGTTAAAGGAAGATTTACTTTTGAACCAATTAAGGATAAAAATCAACTGAAAAAAATAATCAATCAAAAGTTCGAGGAGTTGGAACGCAAAACCTGGGCAGAAGCATTTCGTCAGAAATTAGAAAATGTTAAAAATAAGTTGAATAGCAAAAACAGAGAGCCTGGTGCTTTATTTTTAACAGGTGGTGCTTCTCGAATGGGCTTTATTCAAGATATCTGTGAGGAGTTATTTCCTAATACTAAGTTTGTCAGAGATACTAAACCTGAAATCTGCATTTCCAGAGGTTTAGCTTTGTGGGGGAAGACAGATTATAAAGTGACAGGTTTTTTAGAGGAAGTAGAAAGCATTTTAGAGAAAAATTTGTCTGGGTTGATCCAGGACAATATTTCTTCTCTGTTTGAAAGATTATCAGGGGTTTTATCGGACGAGGTATTGTACAATATTGTTAAGCCTTCGATGTTAGATTGGAAAAACAATAATATCCGAACTTTAAGGGGTATGGAGGAAAAAATTATTCAAGATTCTAAAAAATGGCTAGATGGAAAAGAGGCAAGAAAAATAATATCAGATATAGTCAAAGATTGGTCAAACGAGAAAGTTGTGAAAGGCATTAACACAAAAATTAGCAAAGTATATAGGGAATATAATCTTCCAGAAAATTCTTTAGATTGCATAGTTAATATGGGAATCGATCCAAGGATTTATAACCCAGTAATGAGAATGGAATCAATCACACAATCATTGATATATGCTATAGGAGTTGTTGGTGCCTTTGCTATAGCAGTAGCACCGATAATAGGGTTACTTATATTGACTCTTACCGTTGTTGTAGGTCAGAAAAACACCACAGATTGGCTTAAAGAAGCGGATATTTTTTCTTGGTTACGCCCGACATTACTTGATAGCAAAAAAATTAATGAAATATTGACAGATAACAAACCTAAAATTAAGTATGCAATCCAAAAATCTTTAGAAAGTGAATCAGAAGTGGTAAATAAAATAGTTGAAGAAACTAAAAACTCAGTAAGGGAATTGATTCAAAAGCAAGCTGAGATAGCTAAACTTTTGATATTATAAGACAAAGTTTGCGTTTTTTGATAACTGTATTAATCTAAGAGGTTTACCCATGAAACTTGTTGACTATTTTCAAGTAAATAAAGAAAATTTACGCCCGGAACTTAACAAGGCTAAGACACCAGACCGGGTAGTTGATATTTTGACCGCAGAAATAAAAAGGCTATCTGCTCTTAATGGCGAATATATCCAGAAACTAATTCCATCCCAAATTAATGTAGCTTTAGCACTACTAGATATGCTTGAACGCTCTGTGGAGTTGTCAACTGGAATTAAAGAAGACTATTCCCAATACTTTAATAGGATTTCAGAAAAATCCATAGAAGATGCTAAAAAAATAGAGAATGCCCAATTTAGGGTTTTGGGAGCTATAGCTGGTGGAGGTGCAGGAGCTGTGTTTGGACCGCTAGGTTCCATCTTAGGTGGAAGCGCGGGAGCTTTTACAGCAGAAAAAATCAAGTCAGAATTAGTAGGAGAAAAATCCAAAAATGCCGATAGTCGCACATGGTCTGTTCCAGAACCACAATTACAAATTAATGTCGATCTCCTCATTTCTAAACTTGAGGAGCAATTAAAAGCGATTGATGAGTTAGTTATTAAATACGGCAAACCCCCAGAACCACCAAAACCAAAAATAGAAGACCACCCGGCAGCATTAGAGTTTTTCCAGAACTGTCTCAAACAAAAACAGGAAGGAAACATTCCACCACAGTTAATGGAAGAATTGGATTATTTACTTGAAAGTTCCGAGATTGAGATACAAGATTACGCTCCAGACTCCAGCGATGATAGATACCAGAAATTTGAGTTTGTGCCCAATCTTGACTCAGAAGACTATGAAACCATAAAACCTGCTTTAGTGAAAGGCGATCGCGTAATCTTAAAAGGCGAAGTCAGAGAACCAATGTCAGATACATAAACTCCAGATGATTCAAAACTTCCACCACTCAAACTTAGACGATGGTAGCGACGAAAGTCCTCAAGACCAAACTGATGACCTAAGTCACTACCATTCCTTAGACAACAACCAATACAGTCAATCCCATATTGACAACCCAGAAACCTACCATTCCCACCATCTAACCACCCACCACCAAGACAACCACCAACTGTTTCCCCAATACCATCATATCGACGACATAAACCAAGATGATACCGACCTTTATCAACAAATTATAGATAACTGGGAGGAAAACGATTATTCTGTGGAAACATCCGACTACCACCCCTGGGAAAATTTCGACATTCACCACGCCGATACCACAAACATTATCGGCAACCCCACCCATGATATGCAATTCTGGTATCATCCCGACGGTGATTTTACTTGTGGTATTGCGGTACAAAAATTTGTTCTCGAAAGTATCAGCGGTCGCCACTTTAGCGAAGGGGAACTAACCCAAGAAGCCATAGAGAACAGCGGTTATCAACCCGATAAAGGTATGACATTAGGAAGAGTTGGAGATATTCTGGAAGCGGAGGGAGTTCATGTCACCCATCAATATAACTGCTCTTTAACCGACATAGAACAAAAGTTAAGAGAGAGAGAAAAGGTAATTGTTGGCATAAACCAAGGAGAAATATTGATGTCAAATCAACGACTGTCAGATTATCGAGGTATCCCTGCCAGTCAAGGAGCAAATCATGTGGTACAAGTTATCGGTATCGATCGCTCAGACCCAGAACATGAAAAAATTATTCTCAATGACCCCGCTGTAGATTTTGGCAGAGGTTTAATGGTTCCCACAGAAAGATTTATGACTGCTTGGCAGGCAAGTCGTTGTTACGCAATTATTACACATTATCAAACCTAACTATATTCTCATGTTAATTATTAATTGTCAAAGTAGATTTCCAGATAGGATGTGGTACAGCTATTACAGACAAGATGCCTGTGCTAAAACTGAGCCGAGCGATCGCTACCTACAATTTCAACCCAACCCCTTGCCAATTTCTCAACCTTCTGCTAATCTACAGCTAACAAGCTAAAGTGGAAAAACTGTACCTAGATAACATTTAACCTTGGGAATTGAACTTTTAAAAGATGACTAATCAACCCATAAAAAAACTGGCAAACGCTACCTATAAAGGTATTGTTAAGCAGATTGAATGTAATAAATAGAATAAAGCCTGATGTCTAAAAATAACAAAAACATTCACTCTGCCACCGAACCCGCAAAATGTCGGGAGATGGAGCAGAAATACGGCTGGAAACTTGTCGAAATCCGGCCAACTAAAGACAAAATTCTCAAAGTCGATTGCGTCTTTGAGGGAGAACAAACATCATTTGAGGATAACCGCTATGACAACTGAAACCTGGATAGTTTATAAAACCGAGACCATGAGCGATAGTGGTTGGGAAGAACGAATGCTGATGCCTCGCCAAAGTCTGACTGACATTTTAGAGGAAAACTGGAGCGCTGAAGAAAATCCGACAATTCCCAAAATAGGCGATCGTACTCGCGCCTATAAAACTGACGACCAAGATGCTATTACTCATGCCAGAGAAGGAGATTGGGTGGTGACGCGCGTCGAAAAATTTGCCAGTTTTGACACTGATACGCGCATCGTCGTCTGTTATTGTAAATACGCTCCTATCGCTCCCCAGTGGGAACAAGTGCCACGGGGCGCTACCGCCAACGAATTATTGGATGCGGTGGAAGTTTAATTTTGTGGTTCTGAGTGGGAGGTACTTCTGATGGGGAAAACAGAACAAATCATCGCCAACATCCATCAAACACTGTGGTTTCAACAACTTATACCGATGGAAACCAGTATTAGTTGGCCTATTCCTCTGAGACAAAAGGGTTGCGTGTATGTCATCCTACCCTGCATTGGGGTCAAAACCACTACCGCAGGCCAAACTATCTTATTTCCTCCCTTAGCCACCCTAACCCTAGATTGGTCAAATCAAGCCATAGTCGAATATGTAGACTTAAAATTTAAGAATCCTTGGCAGCAAGAGGCAACCGAAAGCCAGATAGGGACTTTTCCCCATGAAGCGATCGCCAATCTAACAGTAGATGAGTACAAACAAAAGCGCAGTGAGTTATTAGCCATGTACGATAAAATGTTTGAGTGGCTAGCCACAGGTAGCAGTTTTTCCGAGCAATGGTGTAGTAACTTTAGTCAACTTTTGCAATTATTAATTGAGCCTAGTTTAAAACCCTATTATCAAGATTTACAGCCGAAGTTTTTTGACCGTTTTATCCATAATTAATTCACCAAACTTCCATGAGAAAAACTTAAGCCAAAAAGCTCAATATGTCATTGCGAGGCGACTGGAAAACCAGTTAACTTTCTGGTTAAAATGTTAAAAAAGCCGAAGCAATCTCATAAATATTAATAGTTAAACAAAGATTGCCATGGGGGGTATTAATGATGAGATATTATAGTTAACTTTTATCTACTCCCCCCCTCGCAATGACAATTGGTTAAATAGAGATTGCCACGGGGGGTATTAATGATGAGATATTATAGTTAACTTTTATCGACTTCCCTCCTCGCTATGACAATTTATTAACAACTAAAAATTCCCCAATAAGGAGACCAAACAATGATAAATTTTGAAATCCAAAAAAAAGCAGTTTTAAAATTATTTCAAGACAGCCTTTTTATTGCTGAAAAACTTAAAAAATCCGATTCGTTGCAATACCTTAAATCCGCATATAGCCGTTTAATAGATGAAAAAATTTGGATAGTTATTTGTGGAGAATACAAAAAAGGAAAATCCAGCTTAACTAACGCCCTTTTAAACGAACCCGGACTTTTTCCAGTAGATGTAGATGTCACTACTAGCCTAGTTTCTACCATTACTCATGGGGAAAGGGAAAAAATCATGGTAGTTTTAGGCAAACCTGGAGAAGAAAAAAGTAAAAATATAGAAATTACACGAGAGGAAATTTCTGATTATGTAACGGAACAAAAAAACAAAAATAATACTAAAAATGCTCGGATGTTAGTAATTGAATCCCCAAACCAACAATTAGAAAATGGTTTAGTATTAGTCGATACTCCGGGGGTGGGAGGTCTTAATACAAATCACACGGATATTACTTATGCTTTTATTCCCAACGCCGATGTAATCTTATTTGTCAGTGATGTTGATAAACCTCTATCACAACCAGAACTTGACTTCATAAAAATGATTAGAGAACATAATCAAAATCTTGTCTATGTCGTGACTAAAACTGACCTGGTAGATGAAAATAACTATGAAGCAATAGTAGAAAATAACCGTCAGAAATTAACAAAAATTTCCCAATGCTCTCCAGAGGAAATTACAATTATTCCCGTGTCTAGCAAAAATAAATTAGATTACCTAAAAACTAAAGATGTAGAAGACTTAGAAGATAGTAATTTTACCAAACTTGAGGATAAAATTTGGCAAATTTTGAACCAAGAAAAAGGTTATATTTTATTAATGAGTGCTTTGGGAAGTATTAATCAAGTTATTGTTGAGATGAAAACCCCCTTACAAGCAGAATGGAAAGCCTGTCAAAAACAGACCAAAGAGGAATTAGATGCTCTGGAAAATAAATTTGAAACAGAGAAAAAACGACTAGAGGAATTAATTAATAATCAAAATACTTGGAACAATCAATTAAGAGATGGCATGACAGATATGCGTCAGGAAGTGATGTATTCTTTTGAGGAAGGTTTTAGTAAAATTCGTCGTCAGTTAAACGATTATATAGAAGGAATGCCAGACAAACCCCAAAAAATTGCCAGTTTAATAGAAACAGAAATTGACGCGCTCATATCTAGATTGGGTAAAGAACTGAGTCAAACAGCACAATTAATCTATAAAGACCTGGAATATTCAACTCAGCTCAACTTAAACCCATTGGAAGTTACTTCACTAGAGTCATCAGCAGCCAAAATTTCAACCAATGATATTAATCTTAAAGACAGCGATTGGTTCGATAAGGCTAGCACAGCTACCCGTAGTGGTTTTATGAATGGTTTCTCAATGGCTGTCGTCGGTGGGGCGATCGGTTGGGTAGTAGGTTTGCCTTTTGGGGGAGTCGGTTCTGCACCTGGTACTGCTATTGGTGCTAGTATTGGCGCTACTTTAGGTCAAGTTGCAGGTTTTTTTAGAGGGGCAAAAAAATCTTGGGAGGAACTGGATAAAAAAGACCAAATTGAGAATCAGAGAATTATTGCTAAAAAGATAAATCCAATTATTGAGGATAGTCAAAAGCAAAGCCGGAAAATCTTGAATGATGCTATTACTAAATTAGAACGTTTTATGCGAGATGAGTTCTCCGGTCAGATTCAGCGTCAGAAGAAAACTTACGAAGAAAGTTTGAACTCTATTAAAAGAAGTCGTGACCTTTCTCAACAGGATGCTGCGCGACGTTCTCAACAATTACAGAAACCATTAGAATATCTCAACGGTATTTATCAGCGCGGGGCAGAAATAGGTAAAGAAATAGAAAAGTGGCAGACAAGTCAATCCAACGATAAAACTGATGTAGGAGGATGGGCAGATGCCTGAGAATAGCCTTCGCGCTCGCGCTGAAGAAATATTCGAGTCGGCGATTAAACTTACCGCCGATTCATCTAACTTGGCTGGTTTGCATCAAGAAATCCAGCAATGCCATCAAAGACTCCACGAACCTATGCGAGTAGCAGTCGTGGGCAAAATCAAAGCGGGTAAATCCAGCTTAATGAACGCCTTATTAGGTGAATCGGTAGTAGCTACAGGAGTTGAGGAACTGACTTTTAATGTGAATTGGTTTAAATATGGGGAAACTCCATCTTTGGTGGTGCATTTTAAAATCGATCGTCCCCCAGAAACCAAAACCCTAGAAGAATTAGAACTACTTACCCGTCGTCGAGAGGAAAACCGTTCTTTCTTAGTAGGGATTGAATATATTGAAGTTTTTCATCCCAACCAAATTCTCAAAACTTTCAACTTAATTGATACCCCTGGTTTAGACTCTGCTTTCTCAGAAGATTCCAGTAATACTTTAGACTTTATGCAACTGCACCCGGAAGACTTAACCGGAGTTACTCAAAAAGAAGCATCAAAAGCAGATGCGATACTATATTTGTTTAGCCAGAGTATGGCAACTTCTGACCAAGGGGTGTTAGAAGAATTTATTGGGGAAAAAGTAGAGAATTCAACGCCGATAAATTCTATCGGTGTTTTAACAAAAGTCGATAATTATTGGCCTGATAAATCCGATCCTCTGGATACTGGTAAAGCGATCGCTCAAAGATTGCTATCGGAACATTCTCAATTGCGTAATTTGCTCTATACAATCTTTCCCGTATCTGGTCTTCTGGGGTTGGGAGCAAAAACTTTATTGCCAGAAGATTTTGCAACTTTAGAGCAATTAGCTGCTTTACCCATAGAGGAGTTTGAGAGTTTAACCAAGAGTGCAAAGAGGTTTAACAAAGAATACTCGGAACGACCTAATATTCCCCCTTCTATTAACAGAAAAAAATTATTTGATAAACTTAAACTTTATGGTATTTTTAAGGGATGCGAATTAATTAGAGGAGGAATCAAAAATAACGAGGAACTGAAAGATAAATTATTAGGATTGAGCGGATTACCCGAATTAGAAAAATTAGTAGTTTCGCACTTTGGCAACCGAGCATTTTTAATTAAACTCAATAGTGGCTTGAAAAAAATCTTAGTTGCCTGTCGCCAATATAAACAGAAAAATCTCTCAGAAAGGGATGCAGAAATATTAGAAAAAATAGCGATAATTTTTGAAGAATTAGAAGTCAAAGAACACAGTTTCAAAGAATTACAAGTTTTGCGCGATTACTACGACGGCAAACTCGACTTTAACTCAAATGAAGTCAAACAGCTTTTAGAAGTAACAGGAGAATACGGAACTTATTCTGGTTATAGATTAGGGTTAGATGATACTGCTACCATTCCCGAAATGTTAAATATTGCCCAAGAAAGAATCAATTCTTGGTATCAAAAAGCAGAAGATGTTATGGACAAAAATCGTCAAACTATTAATGCAACAAGAATAATGGCACGTTCCTACGAACAGATTTTGTACCATCTAAAAGAAGCTGAAAAACACTTGTGGTAGTTAAATAAAATTGTAGGTTGGGTGGAATTTAACGGAACCCAATCTACAGATTGCAAACTACCCAAATTGAATTTATAGCCTAACCTCTGGAATCAATCATCTCCTCCATCGCAGCCTCCATCCCCATCACTATCACTACATGAAGACGAGGATGAACCACAAGAATTTGTACTGCATGAAGAAGAGGAGGAAGACGAAGAAAAACCTGAATCAGAGGATGAACCATTATCACCACCACCTTCCCATGAATGATTTGGATATGTCCTCTTGGGATAATAGTAATGATGATATACGACCCCAACCAATTGCTCACTCGGATTTACATAAGCACTATCACGAGCATCGTCTAAATTATTGTCATTGTCTAAGTGGGTATCTGCTTCATAATTTGCGCTTGTAGCATCAAAAGAATTACCCCAAGAAGAACTAGAGTCAAAATCATTATTTTCCCAACCACCGTCGCTGAAACTATGAGCGCTCTGGTCTTCGTAGTCTGAACTCCAATTTGGGCTATGATAATCATGGTCAATATGACCCACATAGCTATCTGCTGGAATGTTTGAGTCTAAACTATGGTCATTTGTATGGTCGGGAGAACCAGAGTCATGGTGTTGGTCGTCGGTGTGGTCGGCAGAATCATCACCAGACCAAGAACCTTCATGGATAGGAATTATCGGAAAAAGTGGTACTATCATAGTGAAGACTATTCTTTAACTCTACTTTAACCATTTTATACACTTTTTTATAAAGAGATGAAAGATTAGGTTAACCTATTTCCCCTCTGTTGCGTCTTTCTAATGCTTGCCTGAGTTGTTGAAATTGACTAACTGTCAAGCTTGAGCCATTATCCTGCCATCTCTCCTCTTTCCACTTAGCATCAAGTATAATTTCTTAAGCTTCATTTTTCCGTAGAGTAAAGCGCTATAACGCTACGCGCTAAGGAATGAGAATTAAATAAAGTCCAGAATAAGGAGAGCGATCGCGCATGAAGCAAAACCCCAAAGATGTAGAAATGCTACAGGAAAACCTTGAGGCTACCATTAGAAATGTCCAAAAATCAATGGACTATAATACTTCTGAGTTTCCCCTTGAGTTTTACTCGGAGAAAAGAAGACAAGGAAACCTTCTTTGCTATAGTGAGCAGGAACCGACGTGGGACAATGAGCAACGATCCTATTTTGTTGAGACAGTTATTGCGGGTATGCCATTCCCCGCTGTTACTGTTGCACTGGAGTCAAAAGCAAACGGTGATGACTCTTTTGACACTGCTGAAGATGATTCTGTAAGCGTGATAGTGGTAGAGGGTTATAGAAGACTTATTTCCATCCTTGAGTTCTTGAGGTTTGAGCAGCCTTTAGTTACGGAGTCTTTGTTGCCGGGAATGAAGGGAAAAACCTTTAACTCACTACCAAATACAAGGAAAAGAAAACTAAACCGAACCAGCATAAGAACCGTAATAATGCGGGACACACGGCTTATGGGTAAACTCTCCTTAGTCTACAGAAGCCTTGCCAGAGGAGATATTCTCTAATAAGAATCTGCCTTTCGCGGTTTGTTAGCGCCAATACTTGACCACCAAAATCTTTCCCAGGTTTGGCTGCTTGCAAACCTGGGATTTTCTTTGCCACAGCAAATCCATCATTATTAATCAGACTGTTACCACATCCTAAACCGGGAACTTTCTCTTGTTTAAAAGGCAATCTCATTATTGGACAAGGTAATCTACTGTTGGTACATAGCCAGATACTTCCTGGTTTATTTCACCTGGTTCGTATCTCACCAAGCACAACCAGCTACTTGATTCTTCTAGTGCCACTAGGTTCTTTTCTATTATTGGTTCTGGTAATTCTATCAGTGTCCCCTTCCTTTCTACCTCCTCAAATGTATACTTGATAATGTTTCCCACAAATACGTTGGCGATCGCTTGCCTTGAATAGTTAACTTCCGCAGTTTCAAATACGTACCATTTCCAGTCATATCCATAACTAAACATCAGCTCAATTATCTTTCTGGTTTTTACTGCGTTATCAACCTGAGATAAAAAACTATCTACATCGTAGGTTATGGGATCGCTTGGCAAGTAACTACTGTCACCAAAGAAATTGTGAGTGTCATTCACATCAAACTCTCTGGTTCTCGTGTGGTAATAACCATTCTCTACTATCTCCTTCAAGCCACTTACAGACATTATTCTGTTGAGCGATCTTGTCTTTGTTTCTTTCGGCACTAAAACAACCTCATCCCAAAAGCCTTGGTAATTAACAAGTTCCTTTAGTTCATTTACATCTTCATAGTACATAATATTTTGCCTCCGCATAATAATTTTTCTGTTTCGCTTTTTCACTACTCAAAGATAGATTTCTTCATTTTAACTCAGGCTTCGCCAGAATAGCTGGCTACTAATTGTAAAAAATATAATGCTTATGACTAATACTAACAATGAAAGCGAGGTTAAAAACTCAGGAATCACAAAACTAAAACAAATGACTTTGTACGAAATAAACGCGGAGTCAGCAGCTCTTATGAAAATGATACTTGATGCAGAGACAGATGAGGAAATGTCCGCTATTGAGGCCATGCTAAATGCCAACACCGTGAAGTGGAAGGAGAACCTAAACAGATGGTTTTGGGTAATCAAAAGATTTAAGAGTGACATCAAATTCCTCTCTGATGAAATTAAAAGATTCACTGAACTAAGGAAGTCAACGGAGTCAACTGTGAAGAGGATGGAGAGTGCAATAAAATACAGCCTTAATAATCGCGCTCTAACAAAAGTTTCTACAGCCCATCACAGTGCTACGATCGCCAACAGCACACCTTCAGTGGAAATATTAGTTCCAATTTCAGAGCTACCTGAAACTATGGTCAAAACCCAGACTATAGTTGAACCAGACAAAGCAGTAATTAAGTCCCATGCAGATGAGAATGGTCTGGTTTTCGTGGACAATAGGCTTGTTGCCAAAATTGTAAGAGGTACTCACATTAGATACAGATAAGTTTTAAGTTTAACGTTTAGGAAAACTAGGCTTTGCCACACTGGGTAGATACCCTGTGGTGGCAATAATGAAAAGCATCAAGTTCAATTTTTTATCCTGGAGACAATTAATGGAAACCAACAATAGTGACCCCTGGAATTTTTGGCATTCCTACGGCAAGTTTTGGGACAATTTATCACCTACAAGTTCAGCAGCAGAAGAACAGTTAAAAAGAAATTTTGCATATTTGGACGGTAAACGTATTGCTAATAGACAAGGATTTTAAATAGCGCATAGTGACAATGACAACAACACCAAACAGTACATCATTGTGTTTTACTGGTACTAGGGTAGTAGGTGCAGAACAAAGAAAATACTTTACTGACAAACTTAGCAAGATAATTTTCAGTTTTTTGTCTGTCCCCGGAACTACTTTATCTACTCATGTCGGTGACGCAAGAGGTATTGACACAATAGTTTACAACTATCTTATGTCACTGAGTTCAGAAAACCTTTCTGTCCAAAGGCATATTGTTGAAGACAAGACAAAAGTCTACTCCTATGCACAAAGGAGTATGAAAATGGTTGATGCGGTTGCCAGCTCTGATGCTAACAGAATGAGAATAATAGCAGTTCCTAATAAACCATGCCCTCCTGAAATAACTGTTGAGAATCCTTTTTGTGGTAGTAAGTCTGGAACCTGGGCAACGATAAGCCTCCGGCTCACTTCGTGAACGCCTATGCTGTGTCAAAAAAGCTTGAGATTCATATAATTCCAATAGTTGAAGGTGTTACAATACCAACGTGGTGTCATTTCAGTTATCAGTTATCAGTTGTAAAGAACACTTTTCTATAATCTTGTCATATACAGGAAAATATTATCGCTCCTAACTTCTAACTTCTAACTTCTGACTTCTGATTTCTGACTTCTGATTTCATAAACAGTGTTGGCAACCAAACCAATTCCTTAAAGCTAACGCTATAATTTGTGATTAGGAGTGCATACTCCAGTAAACCAATCAAATTGCGAGTAATTAATGCTTTTACTAAACAAGCAGGAGAAAACTGAATCTCCTATCTACATCCCTATTGCTAACAAGGCTTACACATTTGAGCTGCGCACAGACACCAAAGAGGGTGTTATGAAGAACGGTGAGGATCTTATTCTAGACGAGAACAAAAACCCCGTTTTGCTAAGGGTGTACAATATTGGTTCCTCAGAGCTTTATGGCTGGATACCAGGAACAGATTACCCAAGACGGTACAAGAAAATTCTCTTTATCCCTCTCACGGCGCATGAGCTTATTAACTTTGATAAACCTGTTGTCGCCAGTACCTACGTTCACAGTGATTCAATAACTAACTACGACAAAGCTGTGCGACTTTCACGGTTGCATTCAATAGATACCAGAATCTCTGCAACCAAGATTAGCTTTGACAGAGTTGACAAAGTGGTGAAAGATGAGATGAACAGAAACAAGAAGGTAACTTTGAAACCAGCAGTTTATTCCTTTGTCGATCTTACTGAAGAAGAAAAGCCAATTGTTGAGGCATTCTTACAGCTTTACGATAACGACCCAAATGTTGTCAAACAGCTAGAAGAACTCCTGTACTACACTTCAGGGTTTGACATGATTCGGTTAATGGACGATGGCCAGGACAACAGGCGAATTAATGAGTACAGGAACAGGTTCCAGGAAACCAATCCTAACCACAAGGGTAATTTAGAAAGTGGAACCCAGTTTGCTTTACCAGCGGTAAAGGGAGAAATAATTGAGGGTGATGAGCCAGGATTCTAAATTTCCACTTCTCTTGGTGGGCGTTCCTTGTCCTGTGAGACGGTGATTGCGATCGCCCAACACACCCCTTTAACCACGTTATTACCCTTTAGTTGACTACTTTTAGATGTTGCAGATCGCCAAGCGCGGTTTGCAATCATTTTTTTCTAAACTTCGTTGAAAGGTGTAATATTTACAGGTAATAGTATGGACTTAACAGAACACCAAAGGGAAGTTTTTGAGCAGCTAGTGGAATGGTATAATGACACCGACTCAGATAGACCATTTTTGTGTCTGAAAGGAGCTGCTGGTACTGGTAAGAGTTTCCTTGCTGCTTACTTCTCTGCATTTGCATCCGTAGGTGGAAACGTGATGGTTACTGCAACTACAAACAGTGCTGTGAAAGTAATACAGCAAAAGTGCAGGAAAGTCAACAGGTTTTCGGGCAGAAGTATTGAGGGTATGACAATATACAGATTGCTAAATCTGAAAGTAGAAAATGATGAGGACAGAATCATTATCCAGCAAAAAAAGTCTTACTCAGAGGAAAAGCTTTATAACTTAGTAGTTGTAGATGAATCTAGCATGGTGGGAGACGACATTTTCGACAAAATCATTTCGTCGAGAAGATCCTTAAAGTGGCTATTTGTCGGAGATCACTGTCAACTGATACCAGTGGGTTCAGATATTTCACCATGCTTCACTTTACCAACTTTGGTGCTTACAGAGGTTGTTAGGCAAGCTGCATCTAATCCTGTAATGCCACTTATAACAACCATTAGAACTCACATAGAGCAGGACATTGAAGAAATACCGGATCTAGAAAACAGGTTCTCTGAAGACAAGTCCAGCGGGATATGGAATTACCCTCTTGCAGGTAGACAAGCATGGTACAAAAAGGCAGTTGAGTGTTTTAAGTCCGAGGCGTCAGAAAACCTTGGGTTTGCCAGGGTAATTACTTTGAAAAATAGCACTGAGAGGGTAATTAACCAGCAAATTAGAGAGCTTGTTACTGGTAATAAGCAACCGTTTGCCATAGGTGAGAAAATTGTTCTCAAGTCATCCTATTTCCGGTTAGAATCTCTAGTTCTCCCAACAGGAAGTGAGTTTACAATTTCCGAGTGTGACGAAACTGTTATTGATCCTAGTGATTACGGAAAATATCTGCTCAAGGACAGTATACCTGGGTTTATTCTCACTGGTTATGATGAGGAAGGTAAGAGAAAGCAGATGACTACGATCGCTCCTGAGTCAGAAGGTATATTGGAAGACTGGGAAATAAAGTCTAAGGCTAGAATTGGGGATTTAATGGGGTGGGAAAGAAAAAAAGCCTGGAAAAGCTGGCACGTTTTCCGTAACGGAATTGCAGATGTTACATACAGGTACGCTGCTACTGTTAGAAGAATGCAAGGCTTTGATGTGGAAAACGCCTTTACTGTTACAGCCGACCTTTGTAGTCCAGGTATTCCAATGAAATCTAGGTTAAGGAATCTCTATGTTGCGGTCACTAGGTCAACTCAAAGGGTCATTAACTTGGTGTGAACTGTTGGTTGGAATGTGGTTAGCCATGTTCCAACACTTTATAAATTGTATTAAACAAGGTATTTATTAAAGGAATGATTTACGTTGACGACTGCAAGAATAAATTTCACAATATGGTTATGAGCCACATGACCGCAGATAGCAGTGAAGAGTTAATGATCTTTGCAACCACTGTGTTAAAATTAAAACCAGAGTGGGTTCAATGCAGGGGTACATGGAAGGAACATTTTGATGTTTCCCAAACAAAACGTAAAATGGCTATAGAAAATGGTGCAATTGCAATGAACAGAATTGACTATATTAGGATGGTAAAGAAGAAAAAGCGATAGGTGTTGATAACCTCAACTGAGACTACGTTCCAGATCGTTGAGTCAAGAGGTGGCTTACTTTACTACCTTTTGATGCTGTTGCAAAATCTTCAAAATATTCTGAACTGAAAATCAAATGCAAGTATTAAACAACACAAGAAAAATAAAAAGGCAGGTTCTATCAAAAATACCTTTCAGTGGCTTCTACTACTCTGACCATGAAATTAACCTTCAAGACCTGACAATTGGGATCAAAAATGTTACTCCGGGCATTGCCAGTCTTTGGAAGGAACTTTATTACCATAATGATTTTTTGTGGAGCAAGTGCTTTGAGCATTACGCAAAACACGCATACCTACCGGAATTTGCCTCACATCTTGAGTCCATCATTGGCACTGACATCAATCCTTGGGACATAGAATTTTATGCGGTGTCGGAACCAACTGAACCAACTTTTGAAAGCAACTCTATATACTGCTACATTAGCGATAAAATTTTGGGAAGATGCTTTTGGAAAGTAGTTACAAGTCCAGAGTTGTCTTCCTCTATGGACTACATTTGTACAATGCTGTTCACTAACCTCACCAGTGATGGTATTTACCTCTACGAGTGGAGGAAGTGGGAAAGTGAGTATTTGTTTTGGAGTGTCGATCAGTGCCACGCTCTTATAACTTCCCTGGTTCTAGAAAACGGTTGTTTGCCTGAGTCTCTGAACTCTATTGACAACAAGGACAATCATATTGAAGATTGCTTGAGAGCTGGTGCTGTAGGTGAGTCCACGGTAGTTCTAAATACGCTTCTCGAAAAGATTGCGACGCAATATGAGTTAGAAACTCAATTGCATTTGCAGAACTACTATACTTCTGACAATTATTTTATGGAAATAACTGTAAGAATAGACGACTCAAACAAAGACTTTGACATTAACTCATTAAGTTCAATTGTAAGATTTAGCAGAGGAGTTGCAACCATACACGATGTCCAGGTGTTATCTAACTTGGTATCCCAGTTCTGTGATAACCCGGTAATGTTTAACTCTGCTTCAGCACCTGGAGTTGAAGAACATCTTCAAATTTCTGTCAGTAATTTTATCAAGTTTGTTGCTAAGGTTGCCGAACTCCCTGGCGATTTTGTAACAAAGCATATTAACAAAATACAAGATTCTACTACTGCATCTTCAATTGCTTCCCTGGTGAACCCTAATTGCGATCCCAAGAGTGTGTTAGGTGTCATTAACAGATATTATAAAGGAGAGGCAATTTCCCCAGAAGAGCTAATACCAGTTCTGCGAATTGTGGAAACCGTATTTGAAACCTACGCTGCTTACTACGGTAGTGATGATTCAGAGTGGGATGAGTACAGTAGTAAATCTGAACTTCGTGAGGTGGTTGACTCGGTAAACACTCTTGCTGGTTCAATACGAGTGTAAGCTAAAAGCAAAGTTATAGTTGGTGGGTTGTTGCTTGCGTTTCCAGGCTCAAACCTGCTACTACTTAATAGGAGAAATAAAGGAATGAAAGTAATAGGTGTTGATAATTTTGACCGAGACTATGTTCCAGAAAAACAAATAACTCTCAGTCTGAGCGAAGAAACAGCTAAGGCGATCGCTGATCTACTAAACAAGGGTGGTGGAGATATCTACTACAGAGTTGTTGATGATGACTACGAGTTAAACTATGACGATATGCACGATGTAGTAGGGGAAAAGATGACCTTTAATTCCTACATCGCTAAAAGAAACTACTCGGCATTGCCAAAGTACCTGCAAACTATTGCTTATAAAAGGTACGTGAAGTTCTCTCAACCTTAAATCAAAAATTATAAGATGAGCTTCTAGAACAAAGACAGTTGAATCCCAGTCTTAGAAGTTTCTTGTCTCATCGGCTGACTAATGTCTAAGCCTCCACAAGCAGGCAAGATGATACCCACCTCGCATAATGCTTTATTTAAAATGTTTCGTGCTGCATTCTCATCTCTATCTAAAACTGTTTTACATTTAGGGCAAGAATGCGTTCTAACCGACAAAGTTTTAGGTACTTTATGACCACAATTTGAACAATTTTGTGATGTATTGTGAGGATTAACTTTAACTACATGAACACCGCGTTTAACCGCTACTGCATTCAGTTTTTCAATAAAAGCCCCCCAGGCTACATCATAAATTGATTTTGACAGTTTAGTATTTTTAGCTAAACCTCTTATATTAAGGTCTTCTACAGCAATTAAATCATACTCTTTAACTAATTTATGAGAAGTTTTATAATGAAAATCTTCTCTTTGCCTAGCAATATGTTGATGTAATTTAGCTATTCTATTCTGTGCCTTTTTCCAATTATTAGAACCAATTTCCTTTCTGTCTGCTTTGCGTTGTTTTCTAGCTAAATTAGATTGGGCTTTTCTATAGAAATTTGGAACAGAAACAGTTTCTCCAGTGTTAGTTGTCAAAAACTCTTTCAAACCTACATCAATACCTACGGCAGTTTTGATATTATCTGTGGGAATTAAACTAGGAACTGACTTATCTTCCAAACTAAAACTCACATAATAGCTATCAGCTTTTTTGGTTATAGTTGCAGTTTTGATAACAAATCCATCTGGAATTGGTCGATGAACTATAACTGGGATAACGCCAAATCTATTAATAACTATTTGCTTCCCATTAAACTTAATTGCAGCTTTAGGATGATTAACCCTACTAAAACTTAATGACCTTAATTTGCCATATTTCTTAAATCTTGGTCTACCAAATCTTTTACCTGTTTTATCAGGAACTAACCAACGTTGCCAAGATTTGTCTAACCTTCTAAGATTATTTTGTTGTACCTCAAAATATATCTCTTTATATTCTGGAAATAGCTTTTTAGTCTGTTTTAATTCTGCTGACTGAAAATGATAATCTGGTCTAATAGGAATCTCACCAATTGGACTTGAAATTATTGAGCAACGGTCTATCGGACATCTAGTTCTATTCAACCAATCTAGTCTTTGGCCTAAAGCGTAATTCCAATGTCTTCTCAAGAGTTCTAACCAATTATCTATCTCGGCTATTTGTTCTTGATTTGGCTTGATTTTGTAGCAATGACTTATTATCATTTTTTCTCCTTTCGACCATAATATTTATTATAATAGTTTGTATAGATTTTGTCTAGACATTATGAAAAGAACAGGATTAAACATACGAATAAGTCAGAACAGATTGAATAAGCTAAGATTATATGCAGCAGAAAATGAAAAAACAATGACTCAAGTAATAAGTGATTTTATTGATGCACTAAAACTTAAAGACAAAAAACCACAACAAAAAACTTGAATTTAATCGGTTACTATTTCCTGACAGAAGATGAGTGGTTAGAGCTTTTAGTTTAGCCTTTTTGTTAGTTATGTGCGATTGAGCTATCACTAATATTATCAATAGTACACAAAATGGTTACAACATTTTTTGCCCTACTTTAAGTGTTTATATTTACCATAACGAAATTGGATGTATCTTATCTTACAATAGATTTAGCAATACTGTTCTTGGCAGAATGCAAAGTTGAAAAAGATTAGATTCCAATTTGATTTTTTCTGTCGGTGAATTTAAAAATTTATCAAAAGCTCGCTATATTGACAGCAGCGGGCTTTTTACTTGCATTTGCAACCCGTTACAATACCGTACTTGTGGAACCCACTGGCCTTGATTATGATTCGTGGCAGATTCATTCCCAAATAATGTGTGTTGAGGAGAAAATTAAAGACTATTGTCCCGAATAACTATGAAAATACCTGGAATATCTGAGGCAAGTGAAATATTAAAGAAGGCAGACTCAGGGGATTTTAGTTTTTTGACTTACAATATCTACAACTTTTATTTTGCTATTGTTGTAACAAGTGATAAAAAAACTTTCTCAGAGTTTAGCACTCTGGAAACTGGAGAAAATGGGATTTGGTACTACAATCTTGGAATATTTGGCTCAAGGGAAGATGCTGAATTACCTCGCTTTGACTCTAGCAAGCTTCAGGCCATTTGCAAGTTTTATGGGGATGGTAGTGTAGATGATGAGGAATATGATGTAGACAATAAACCCACAATGTTTGTTTATATACCTATAAAGTAAAATAAACACTTTTCTCCCTACTACTATATTCTTGAAAAATAAGTAACACATCCGCCATACCTTTTTCCACCCTTTTTAGTGGGAAAGGTGGTATGACATTTATGGACTTTACCTATTGGTTTTGGTATTGGAATCCAATACCTATTTTTTTAATATACGCCTCGCAATAGACGTGCTAATCTAACCTTAATGATAAAAATGAAAAATAACCTGAAATTAAAAAAAGCGATTTTAGAGTTTGTTATAAGAATTCCTAATAATGGAAGTAAAGGAACTTACAAAAGATCAAAAGACCATCCAAAAGGCTTTCTTTTGGCTTAGTAACTGTCAAATACAAGGAAAGTTCATGGCCTTTGAGTTTGAACTTATGGGGTGTTTAGTCCGGTGTAGCAATTATCTTGATGTTATTGGCTTCACTTTTGCAAGCTTTAAAATTGAGGAGTTGGATATAGTAATCTATTCTCGTAACAAAAAACCAATTTATCTAGAGCTTCCATCCAATACAGGGAGTATTACCTTTGATACCTGGGGGATATGCAAGGAAAGAGACCTTTACAAATCAAACCCAGTTAGTATGAAAGGAATAATTGATAGTATTTATCTATACATTCGACACATAGATTATCAGAAGTCTAGTATGTGTAGACTAATTTCAACCTTAAACTCGAAAGGTGGAGACCTTGCCAAACTCGCTACTGTTCTAGAGTGGGGAATGGAGCTTGAAGAGTCAGAAGAGATAGGATGTTTTTCCCTTACAAATAATGATGTTTCTCTATTTTACAGAATGGAGGATTTAGACAATATTGGGATTTATAAAAAAACTTATTTTCAACTTAGCGATATAGCGGACATTTCCAAACTCTTCATACAGTTCTGTGGTATGGAATGCCCCTCAACATTAGTTTTTCCAGCCAATTCAAAGAGGGTTCTTATTGATCAACCAAAAGTATACACTATGCACTTAGCACTGGTAAATGGGGAACCCGTAACACAAGATATCATAATGTATGATTCTAAACCACTTAAGATTTTAGAGTTGGTGCAACAATTATAAGGAATTTTTATTTTTATATGGTTTAGTGTTGGTCAATCTAACACTTTTTTTCTTTACAAATACTTGAATATAACCTCAACATCCAGGCACTAACCTACCGATATAGTTTGGGTTTGCAAGGCTATTCTCTGCAAATAAGTAAGTTGACACAGCTAAGTCGTGACTTACTACGTTATCGGCAAGCGTTAAAGAACCTACCTTGGAATGCCTCGCCAGTTCCATGCTCTAGAACCAGATAGTTAAACATCTATATTTGGGTATTGGAGGTGCTATTTGGATAGTTACCAACTGATAACGTAGCCTCGGCGAACATTACCTAACAATAGGAGATTTTTTTATATGAAAAATCCAGAACCAGAATTGAATTTAGATAATGCTGTACCAGTGAGAATATACTGCAACAATTTACCAGGTGATTGCTTTACCGCTGTGTTTGACTGTGTTATTGATGGTGAGTATCATTATATTGGCTTTAACGGACTTCCATTTCACCCTCAAGGTATTGGTCAACATGGTAGCTCCAAGACCTTGATAGATCGCCCTACCCACGAACACCTTGGAGAACTAATAGCTTTCACCGATCTAACCCCACAGGGTATGCACTTTGTTTGCCAAGAGTACGTATCAATAGCAGAAATAGCAGAAAAGGAAGGAAAACTGGTGTGCCTTGAATTACTATCAGATTATGAAAGAGCAATTATCGCAAGCATAAGGTCACACCTTACTGCGTTAAGAAATAAATAGAGGCAAACTCTCCACTAACACAAACCGAAATTCCCTAACCTAAGCGTGGAATAGTAACTAATTAAAGCCTTACAAGGCTACAGTTTTGCATGATCTCTTTCACCCTTGGAAACCTCAAACTACCAAATTCATCCTCATCAATTGGGGTTGCCTTTTGGTTGGTGCAGGTTACACCAACCCCTAAATACACATCTTTCTTTTTCCAGATTTCTTTTCTCTGGGCTGTTGATAGTCCTGAAGAAACACGCGATCGCACTGGTATTACTTCTCTAGTCTCTGTTATACCTTGACCCTCTACTTCCAAAGAACCTAGCATTCCTTTATACCTTCCGTTCCCCTCTACGAACCCGGTTATTTTCAAGTTTGACTGCCTTGGGTAGACTACTTTCAATAGTGTTCTTGTTCCTCCTTCCTCATAGCTGACTACCGGGTTTCTTAACATAGCACCTTCCCAACCCTCGGCCTGCATTTGTTTTACTTTTTGCTCAATTACTTCTGAGTCATTTTGGATTGATTCATACTCAATTTTCATCAAATTCGAGTACGATGTGTAATCTAATTTGTCTAGTATTTCTACCATCTCTGGCGTAGTTAGATTTACATCGCCAACTGGTCTGACAGCAAATACTACTAGCTTTATTGATTCCTTCTCTCCGGGTTGCAGGTTCTTTGTCCTTCTCACCAGGGAACTTATTTGGCTAAATGGTAAACCTGGGACACAAAGCTCTCCATCAACCATAGCAAGATTATTTTCAGAACAAAGTTTCCTACAGTCCGCCTTAATATGATCTAACAAAGTAGCAATGCGACCACTTCTATAGTAAAGCTCATCAGTAGCCATGTCATACCAACACCTTATCCCATCATATTTGGGGGATAAGTACCACTCTTCTACATTGTAATTAATATTTGTCGAATACTTAAATGCTCTTTGATAATTTAACGCCATTATTTTTGCTCCTTGTTAATGCCCGAACTCTTTAATTTGCTACTCTTACTTGAACCTGTAAACGATACTTTGGCGATAAGCCTCTGTTTCATTTCGCGATAAGCCTCCGGCTCACTTCGTGAACGCATCCTCTTGACCTTTTCTACCTCTACTGACACTTTTCCTTTGCTGGCTAACAACAAAGGTCATTTCAAACTTATTTTAACATTTTGGTTTTTGAAAATTTGTTACCATAAATCAATTATAAATTAGTTTTTAATTAATTACAATGACAAATTTTTTTGGATCAAGTCATTCGTTAAAAATATGGACATAAATTTTTATCAAAACTTTCTTCCGTGACAAGTGTGACAAAGTGTTATGTTTAGCAAAAACAAATTTGTCACAGCAGCTAAGATTCTTGGCATACATGAACCACAGAGAAATATTGCAAAAATTTGTATACAGTATTACAATTATCAAACCTTTATGTAGAAAGACTTTCAGCCCGCAATGACAAAATGACAAATTTTTTCTAAAAACGGGAAAAATTTTTGGGGGGTATAATGAAAAAACTTTTGTATCACCAGATCGTTTAAAACTTTGAAACGGCAAAAATTTTGTCATACCTGTCATAAAGCTTACTGGGGAATAGTTCTACAGGTTTTTAGTCTTGTCATAGGTTTGTCATTTGTCACACGGGGGAGTTTGGATAAAAGTTTGATCTTTTCCAAGTGTTTTGACAACTATTACACTTATAAGTTTTTTTAGTAATAGAGCTATTTTTTTTGTCAACTTGAGGCATTAGAAACATTATTAAAGATGACTCTCTTAGATCCTCTATGCAAGGATTAGCTGTTGAATATCAAAGCTATGGGTGTCATAATTTCCAGTTGCTTTTCGTAAGGCATCAAGATTTTTACGGGAAAAACAACGTTGTAACCATCGCTTACCCCCTGTAATAGCTGCTCTACCATGCAAGACTCGACTGTTCGAGAAAATAACAGCACAACCTGGTTCTAGGACTACAGATTCTGCAATTTCTGGCAAAACAGTTCTTAAGGAATCTAGGGCAACTTGTGCTTGTGGTTCGCCAGTCGTCACAGCATAGAGGTTGCCAGCAATTTCTAAGTCTCCGCTATCGTTTCGAGTGACCAGAGAACGAAGCTCTGAGCGTAGAACTTTGCCACCAAATATTTTGAAGGAATCAGGGGACTCAACCCGATACTGAGGCTTCATTAATTCTCGTTGGTGACGGGAGCTGAGTTCTGCAAACGCCCAATCAATGGGAGCAATAAAGGTTGGAGTATGGTGTTCATTAATTAATCCCAGGAGAGTTAAGAACTCTGGGCGGAACTCTGGCTTAAGAATTGAGTCATCCGTATGGAAACCAAGAGCAACCACCCCACTATTTGATAGAGACTTGTCTAGCCCTGGAACTGGGGCAACTTCGTGAACTAACACACCTCCTTTTTCTTGGAGATAAGATAGGGGTTGCAGTCCAACCATGCGCTGGATGGAAAAGAGAGTTGCTTCACTGATCCAAGTAGTCTTACTGGCTGGCCGTTTCCCGTCCTGGGGAGGTTCTAGTAAGGGGCGATCGATGGGAAGATTCCTCATAACCAGAAAGGATGGGCTACCTGGTTGAGTTAAGGATTTGAGTGATGATTGATATGGCTCTAGTGCCGGGTTTTTGGAATCAGTAACATTCAATAGATACTGGTAGTAATCTGGGATATTAACCATTAATTCACGAACTTTGAGCATTTCAAATGATTTTCTCTTGACTTTGTTTCATTACAAATAATCATAATTCTGCTTTTTGGGAATAGACAACAAGTGAAGTAAAGTTTCACCTTAAATCTTTTACTTCTTTCCCAACCAACAAAAAACTAATAATGTGACTTTTCTTTTCACCCTCAGCATAAAACAAGAGAATGGGTGAAAATATAATTCACGTTTTGAATATTAAGCTAAATATGTATAAAATAATAATTGCGATTGCCTGCTGCATCCCTTTTCTATGTTTCTCTATTTCCTAAATATTAGGAATATAATAGACAAGATACCTGTGTTACTAAACTATTAATATCAGGAACAGGTGTCTTGCCCGTGTTGAATTTATACATAAAAAAAGTTATGAAAAAAGAAGTATTTCAACATATTTTTTCCTCTAAATTAACAGAGGATGAATTACAAACACTAAAGTTATTTTTAGCTGGTCATCAACAGAAAAAAATTGCTGATTCTATGAATTGGCAGAGGACAAATGTTAGTAAAAAATTAAAAGCGATCGCTGAGAAATTTGGGCATCCCAAAGACTCTAGTTATTTCCAAGAGTTTTTAGTAGAAATATTTACCAAATATCAATCCCATCTAGTCTGTCAGAAGTTGAAGGATAAATATGTTTCTAGTCCTAGCAAAATTATAATTCCTGATAAACCAGAGAAATTAGATTCTCCTTTTTATATAGAACGTCACCGAATTAGACGATGTTCTATCGAATCAGAATGTTATGACAACATAGAAATTCCTGATTGTTTAATCAGAATAAAAGCACCAAAACAAATGGGTAAAACTTCTCTATTAACGCGGATACAAGCTCATGCAATTAAAAATAAATATGAATCTATCTATCTCAGATTTGACAACCTAATTGAACCAGAAAATATCAAAAATATTAATAATTTTCTCAAAGCATTCAATAAAAACATTAAAGGTCGGTTTCCTGATGCTCCTAGCTGGAATAGATGGGATGATCAAAATGCTAAAATATCTTGCACTGAAGAACTTGAAGCTCTCTTATATCATTTAGATAAAGTGGTAGTTTTACTTTTAGATGAAGTCGATGAAATTTTTAACTATCCAGAAATATCTAGAGACTTTTTTATCATGTTAAGAAGTTGGTATGAGGCTAGCAACCATAAAGAAATTTGGGAAAATTTACGAGTAGTAATTGCTTATTCTACGGAATATCATGGCAAATTAGATATTCATCTTTCTCCTTTTAATGTTGGTTTACCTATAGAATTAAAAGAGTTTAATCCAGAGCAAGTTACTTACTTAGCAGAGTTACATCAATTACCAATAAATGTAGTAGATAGTTTAATGTCTATAGTAGGAGGGCATCCTTATTTAATCAGATTAGGATTGTATAAAATGTCGGCGGATGAACTAACAATTGAAGAGCTATTAAAATATGCTGCGACTGAAAGTGGAATTTATCAACAACATTTAAGTAGACATTTAGAAACTTTGTCAAATCAGAAAAATATTAAAGCAGTTTTTAGCCAAATATTAAAAGCTAATTCTCCTCTGCGTTTACCGAATAAAAATAGAGAATTACATCAATTAGAAGCTATGGGATTAATTACAATTAAAGCTGATTATGCTGAACCTCGTTGTGAATTATATAGAAAGTATTTTCAGGAACGTTTACTTTGATATAATAAAAATTTATTCAGAGTTGTTATTTGGGAAATCAGAATAATCATGGTAACTTACAAAGTTGGTGGAAATTTAGCAGCAAATCACCCTACTTATGTAGTCAGAAAACAAGATGCAGAATTATATGAAAAACTCCTAGCTGGAGAATATTGTTATGTGTTTAATGCTCGTCAAATGGGTAAGTCTAGTTTGCGGGTGAGTGTGATGAAAAAATTACGTTCCCAAGGTTGTAAATGTGCAGTAATAGATATGAGTAGATTAGGTAATTCTTCTGTGCTAGAAAAATCTTGGTATCGTCAATTTATCAAAAAAATATTTGGGGAATTTAATAATTTTTTGGTTCTAGAAAAGTCTTGGTATAATGGATTTATCAAGGAATTATTTAGTGAATTTAATTTAAACTATAGTATCAATTCTCAAGAATGGATAGAAAGTTATCAAAGTTTGATAAGTACCCAAATTTTGGTTCAGTTTATTGAACAAATTTTATTCATTAATTTTCCAGCACCGCAAAAAATATATATTTTTCTTGATGAAATTGATGCTCTGGTAAGTTTACCTTTTAAGAATCAGTTTCTTGCCTTTATTCGCTCTTGTTATAATTTCCGGGCAGAAGATGAAAATTCTGATTATCATCGGTTAGTTTTTGGTTTTTTTGGAGTAGCAACCCCAGAAGATTTAATTAAAGATGGAAAACATACTCCTTTTAATGTTGGTCATCCGATTGAATTAACAGAATTAACTTTTGAAGATGGAAAAAATTTAACTGAGGGATTAAAAGGAAGGGTTGATGACCCGGAAACTGTTTTAAAGAAAGTTTTTGACTGGAGTGGTGGTCAACCTTTTTTAACTCAGAAAATTTGTAAAATTATTGTTGATTATGCAGATACTAATCAACCAGATGTTGATAGTTTGATAAAAGAACATATTTTGACATATTGGGAAGATAAAGATGAGCCTACTCATTTAAAGTATATTCGCCATTATTTACTCAGTCAAACTCTACTTGCACCTCAATTATTGAAGGAATATCAAAAAATTCTGTTGCAGGGAGAAATTAAAGCTAATGATAGCCCTATACAAATGATATTGAGGTTATCAGGTATAGTCATTAAAAAACGAGATAAGTTACTTGTTTTTAATGACATATATCGGACAATTTTTAATCGAGATTGGGTAGAGGAGCAGTTAGCAAATTTAAAAAATAAAGGTGAAAAAACCTGGCCTCCTAATTTTAAACAAGTTGCTGCTTTAGTATTTTTTCTGGTAATTAGTTGGCAGTTATCGGTGCAGAAGTTTTTGTTAGATAGACGGGTATTTGTACAAGCTATTTATCGTCAGTATACTCGGCAAAGTTTAACCAATAATATTCCGCCTGTGTTGTTAGTACAAATAGATAATGAGTCAATCATAAAAGCAAAAATTGCCGAACCTAATCCGATGAAACGAGATTATTTAGCTAGTTTAGTTAAACGAGTTTCTGAGTTAGAAACTAGGGTAATTGGAATTGATTATTTATTAGATCGCTCTCATAAAAGAAGGGATGGAGGAGTTGGCGATCGCCTCTTAGCAGAAGCTATTCAAACAGCAGTAAAAAAACAACAATGGATAGTTTTTGTTCGAGATGAATATGGTGTAAATCCTGAAATTGCTAGTTTGAATTGGAGTTTACAGGGAAATATGACTGTACTTGGTCGGGGAAGATATTTAAAACTTCCCAATTTTTCCAATCCCAAAAATATGACTTTTTCCTCTATGTTGTCATTAGCTTGTAAGTTAAACTTTGATAAAAAATATAGTAATTCACCTCAACCAAACTTAGCAAATCAGGTTAATTTTTTTGTTCAGTTGTCTGATTATCTCAAGCAGGAAAAAGAAGCAGTTAACTGTAAAAAATTCTTTCCTAGAATTTATCCTTGGAAATCCCTAACTTTATTTTCTTATCGGTTGAAACAAGGGTGGCTTCATCCAATCGTAGATTTTTCTATTAGTTATGACCAAGTATATGACTGTATTCCTGCTTGGCGACTTTTGGAATATAATAACTCTTTAACTTCTAATGATTTAGTTTCCAAAAAAACTAGAAAATGTGAAGTAACTGAAATCGAAAATAAAGTTAAACAACAGGTAGTAATAATAGCTCCTGGTGGATATGACAATGCAGGGCTAAAATATGGGGGAGATAACTATATTCCACCGATGGCTTTTCGTTATTGGAATAATGACAAAAATTTAACGGGAGGTGAAATTCATGCCTATATGCTGCATCATTTTCTTACTAATAGAATAGTGATTCCTATACCAGATTTTTGGATGACTTGGGTGGGTGCTTTTTTGGGTCAAGGTGTTATTATTCTATTGAATAAATATCCAGGAAAGCGTGGTGGGTGGGTAGTGGTTTTTATAGTTGGTAATTTTGTTTATGTAATCGTTAGTTTACAGGTTTATATTTCTGGGGCAGTTTTGTTACCTCTTGTGTTGCCTTCTATGACTTTTTGGGTTTATTTTTGGTTAAATAAAAGGAGGATAAAAGCTCACACGGATTAGGCCACGGATAGCTCACACGGATTAGGCCACGGATATACGGATTAAGATTTTAGTGCAATAACCGTCGTAGACTTGATAACTAATAATTGATAACTGAAATGACAATAGAAAAGCTCGGATAAAAAACCAAATTGTGATTCCTTTTATGCCACGGATAGCTCACACTGATTATGCCACGGATAGCTCACACGGATTATGCCACGGATATACGGATTAAGATTTTAGTGCAATAACCGTCGTAGACTTGATAACTAATAATTGATAACTGAAATGACAATAGAAAAGCTCGGATAAAAAACCAAATTGTGATTCCTCAAGAAGTTCGAGAAGTGCTAAATTTACAACCAGGGGATCGCTTGGAAATAAAAGTAGTAAATGGCACTGTTGTTATGACTCCAGCAACTAGCAAAGCTTCTCGTTTATTGGGAAAACATCGTCAACTTTGGCAAGGATCAAATGCTGTTACTTATATTCGGAAACAACGAGAATCATGGCGAGATTAGAAAACTTACGTTGGGTTGAAGAATGAAACCCAACCTACGCTTAATCCTCTTCTTTTTAAGATTTGGATGCTTACAGATATTTAAAATTAAAAGGTGAATAATATGGGTTATAAATTTCAGTCATTTCTATCTTTTTTCCTTCTATCATTTTCTGGCTTTCTCTGGGTTAATTATTATCTATTAGTTAGTCAAGTAAATGCTAAAATTATTGCTCAAAGCCCACCTTCTAGTCAAAGCATTTTAGAGCAACTTCGAGAAGGTATTTTTAATACTAAAAATGAACTACCTGAACCTCCTTATGGTGAATCAGAAGGCGGTAGTTATAGCAAGAGAAAAGGAGGTGATCGGTGAAAAATATGCGTTATAAATTTCAGTCATTTCTATCTTTTTTCCTTCTATCATTTTCTGGCTTACTATGGGTTAATTACTATCCATTAGTTAGTCAAGTAAACGCTCAAATTATTATTGCTCAAAACCTACCTTCTAGCCAAAGCATTTTCGAGGAACTTCGAGAAGGTATTTTTAATGCTAAAGACGAACAACCTGAACCTCCTTACAATGATGGTGAGTCAAGAGGAGAAGGAAAGGGAGGTTCTCGTACTGATGAAATTTGTATAATTACCCCTTGGTTTTACAAGTCAGAAAATTCACCAGAGAAATTTGTGACGGAAGTTTTCTCGGAGCAACCTATATTTATTTGGCAGGGAGATATGGCGGAAATTTTTATACAAGTTCCTTCTGAAAATAAGCAAGAAATCTGGGCACAAAATGTGAATAGAAAAAACCAAGTTATGTATCAAGGTAAAAGCTTAGAACGAGGCAAAATTTATGAGGTTTTCTTGCACAAAGGGGATACAACTAGCTTGCCTTTTCCATTTAAAATTATAGATGGCGATCGCCGAGCAACTCTTGAGTCAGAATTGAAGGCTTTGTCGGAAAAATATCCTGGTATTTCTGCTGAAGAAATGGCTTTATTACGAGCTAATTATTTTATGGAAAAAGGTTTATTTGGTGATGCTTATCAGGAGTTATTTTCTGTGGCAAGACCTTCGACAGAATTGAGAAAAAATTTGCGGGAAATAAAAAAAGCCGAATTTTGTCCTGAAAACAAATCATAGCATTTCTCATAAAAATGAGGTACATTGACAATCCCCCTAAATCCCCCTTAGAAAGGGGGACTTTGAAGACTTCCCCTCTTACAAAGGGGAACTTTGAAGACTCCCCCCTTACAAAGCTATCCCTTATAAGGAACTCCTGAAACCCTTGTGGAGAGGGTGGGGAGGATGGGGAGGATGGGGAGGGTGGGGAGGAAGAATCCTGTCTACATTGATAAAAAAGTGTATTTTTCAATACATTTTTCTCCTGAAAAAGCCGATTCAAGACTTCAACATAACTTGTCTATGTTGTCAAGTTTTATGTTAAGAAAGATGTTTATAAAGCATAGCTTACAAAGGGGGGCAGGGGGGGATATAAATCTGTACCTCATGGATTAAATAACTGCTACAATACTCAATAATAAATAATTGACAAAGCTCAATTTTATCTAATTATAAAACAGCTCAATGTCTGCTAAAGACCTTTATCATAATACTGTGAAAACTGCCTTAATTAAAGATGGTTGGACTATTACTAAAGACCCACTAATTCTCAGAGTTGGTACTCGTAATGTTCAAGTTGACTTAGGTGCTGAAAAGTTGATTGCTGCCGAACGAGGTGCGACCAAAATAGCTGTTGAAGTGAAAAGTTTTATCAGTCCTTCTTTGATTAATGAGCTGGAAAAAGCCTGGGGACAATTCTTTTTATACAGTAGGATTATTCAAAAACAAGACCCATCACGTCTAGTATATTTGGCAGTCGAGGGCGATATTTTTGCCACATTATTTGAGGAGGAAGCAGGAAAACTTTTATTAGCTGAACCTGGTTTTCGCCTGTTTACTTTTGATGCTTTGATGGAGGAAATTATTCAATGGAAACCACAGATCGACTCTTAGATATAGAGGGGTGGCGCGACACTCTCTCAAAGATTTTGCAATACTATGCAGATATTCCTTACTCCTATGGTGATGTGAAAACTTTTGTCATTATTAGTCAAGATCGCAACCATTTTATGTTGCTCCATGAAGGATGGGAAAAACGTCGTCATGTTTATGGTACTATTGTTCATGCGGAAATTCGCCACGATAAAATTTGGATTTATTACGATGGTATTGAGGATGGGATTACGGACGAACTTGTGGCTGCGGGAGTACCGAAGGATAGGATTGTACTTGCTTTTCATCCTCCTGATGTTCGTCCGTATACTGGGTATGGGGTTGGATAGTCGAAGTCAGAAGTTAGAAGTCAGAAGTTAGAAGTTAGAACTAATTTCTGATAACTGAAATGAGTGAGTTTGAGCATTGAGTAACGTCCTAACCTAAATGTGTAGTGCTATATAGGGAGTTTTGCATAGTTTTTTTGCCCCTACATCTATATATTATTGTTATGAGAGGAGAAATTTAGATTATGCGCCGTCATTTTAAGTCTGTTATTTTCCTATTGTCATTTTTGCTGTTGTGGGGTTTTCCCGTGCAACTGGTGGGAACAAATCTGAGAATGTCGTTACTTGCTCAAGGGCAGGAGGAAAAGAGTCAAGAGCGAAATGCTGAAGCGTTGCGATTGAATAATGAAGGTTTGCAACTATTCAATACAAGTCAATTTCGGGAAGCATTGGAGAAGTTTGAACAAGCTTTAGTTATTTTTAGAGAAATTGGGGAACGTCAAGGCGAAGGAGCTGTTCTCAACAATATCGGTGCAGTATACTGGATTCTAGATAAGTTTGAGGAAACACTCTCTTACTATCAACAATCTTTGAAAATTCGCACAGAAATAGGCGATCGCTCTGGAGAAGGTACTACTCTCAACAATATTGGGAAAGTTTACAAGAGTCTAGGTAAATATCAGCAAGCACTCTCTTACTATCAACAATCTTTGAAAATTCACACAGAAATAAGCGATCGCTCTGGGAAAGGCACTTCTCTCAACAATATTGGAGAAGTTTACCGCAGTCTAGGTAAATATCAGCAAGCACTCTCTTACTATCAACAATCTTTGAAAATTCACACAGAAATAAGCGATCGCTCTGGGGAAGGCACTTCTCTCAACAATATTGGCGTAATTTACGAGAGTCAAAGTAAGTATGAGGAAGCACTCTCTTACTTTCAAAAATCTTTGAAGATTGACCAAGAAATCGGCGATCGCTTTGGGGAAGGGCTTAATCTCAATGCTATTGGGAGTGTTTACTGGAATCTAGGTAAGTATGAGCAAGCGATCTCTTACCTTCAACAATCTTTGAAGATTAGCCAAGAAATAGGCAACCGCTCTATGGAAGGGGCTAATCTCAACGATATTGGGTTAGTTTACAATAGTTTAGGTAAGTATGAGGAGGCACTCAATTACTATCAACAATTTTTGAAGATTAGCCAAGAAATAGGCAACCGCAATGGGGAAGGGGTTTCTCTCAATAATATTGGGTTAGTTTACGATAGTCTAGGCAAGTATGAGGAAGCACTCTCTTATTTTCAACAATCTTTGAAGATTCGCCAAGAAATAGGAAACCGTTCTGGGGAAAGCGCTTCTCTCAGCAGTATTGGGGCTGTTTACAAGAGTAAAAGTAAGTATGAGGAAGCACTCTCTTACTTTCAACAATCTTTGAAGATTGACCAAGAAATCGGCAACCGCTCTGGGGAAGGGCTTAATCTCAACAATATTGGTGTAATTTACAATAATCTAGGTAAGTATGAGGAAGCACTCTCTTATTTTCAACAATCTTTGAAGATTCGCCAAGAAATAGGAGACCCTTCTGGGGAAGGAACTACTTTCAACAATATTGGTGCAATACACAATAATCTAGGTAAGTATGAGGAAGCACTCTCTTACTATCAACACTCTTTGAAGAGGTTCCGAGGGTTAGGAGAGCGCTCCAGAGAAGGAGTGTCTCTCAATAATATTGGGAGTCTTTACAATAATCTAGGTAAGTATGAGAAAGCACTCTCTTACTTTCAACAATCTTTGAAGATGTTCCGAGGTTTAGGAGAGCGCTCCAGAGAAGGAGTGTCTCTCAATGAGATTGGGGGTGTTTATAATAATCTAGGTAAGTATGAGCAAGCACTCTCTTACTTTCAACAATCTTTGAAAATTGATCGAGAGTTAGGAGAGCGTAACAGTAAAGCAATAACTCTTAGCAATATAGCTGTGCTGCTCAAACAACTAAACAAACCAGAATTAGCCATTGTTTTCTACAAGCAATCTATCAATACTTTTGAAGAGATTCGCCAAGACTTCCGCGAACTACCTCAAGACCTGCAAAAATCTTACGAAGACACCATCGCCAACAAATATCGCGCTCTCGCCAACCTCCTAATTGAACAAGACCGCATCCTAGAAGCACAACGAGTTCTCGACTTGCTCAAACTCCAAGAAATCGAAGAATTCAACCGCCGTGGTATCCGTGGTAACGAAGACACCCGCACTGGTATTGAGTTACTCTCCTTAGAAACAGAAATCTGGGCAGGTTACGAACAACTCCTCAACAATAACAATGCAACCCAACTCGGCACCGAACTTACCAACCTCCGCATAATTCCCCAAACTGAGCGTACCCCTACTCAAAAGGAGCGCATCAAAGAATTAGAAAATCTGGAGCAAAAGTTAGTTCAACAACTCACCCAATACCTCTACAGCAACCCAGTCAGAGAAAAAGTAGCAACACTCACTCAAAAAGCAAAAGAGCAAAACTTAGACCTAATTTATCTTGACATCTTGCAAGATAAATTAGGCAAACTCGACCAAAATGGCGTCCTACTATATCCCCTAGTTTCCGACGATCGCATTGAATTAATTATCACCACCCTAGACAAACCTCCCATCCGTCGCACCGTCAAAATCACCAGAATAGAATTAAATCAAGCCATATTAGAATTTCGCAATGCAGTATCCAGCACCAGAAAAGACCCCACCATACCAGGGCAAAAACTCTACAACTGGTTAATTAAACCCATCGAACAAGACCTCATTGATGCCAACGTTCAAACAATTATCTATGCACCAGATCGCCAACTGCGCTATATCCCCCTAGCAGCATTACACGACGGCCAACAATGGTTGATCGAACGTTGGCGCGTCAACAATATTACCGCCCTCAGTCTCACCAACTTAAACCAACTTCCCTCTCAAAAACCACAAGTATTAGCAGGTGCTACATCCCTCCCCTACAAAGTTGAAAAAGATTATCTACCAGAATCCTATAATTTCGATGGTTTAGATTTTGTTGAGAGTGAAGTCAAGCAAATCAAATCCAGGATTCCTAATACAAAAGTTCTCATTAACCAGGATTTCACTCCCAAAAATACAGTACCACAAATGAGCCAATATCAAATAGTACATTTTGCCACTCACGGGAAATTTGTTTTTGGTAATCCAGAATTTTCATTTATTTTGTTCGGCAATGGGGATATTGCCACTCTCAGAGACATGGAAGACTGGAAACTCAAAGACGTCGAATTAGTAGTATTGAGTGCTTGCGAAACCGCACTTGTGGAGGGAGGTGGAGCCGAAATATTGGGATTAGGTTATGCCATTCAGAAAGCAGGTTCTAGGGCAGCGATCGCTACCTTATGGGAAGTCAAAGATGATAGTACAGAAACACTAATGACCACTTTTTATGAGTTACAGAATAATAATCCAGACCTTACCACAGCCGAGGCGTTACGTCAAGCCCAGATTAGTTTGATACAGAACGAGAATAATCATCCTTATTATTGGTCTCCGTTTTTGTTAATTGGCAATGGGTTGTAGTTGAGTTTTTGTGTCTAATGTTTATAGTAAGTAATTGAAACCGTGGAATTGTTAATTTCTGTACTTTAATATACTTGGAATCTGCCGTATATACTTTGGTTGACAATTAAATTTGACTTATTACTACCCTCCTCCATGAAGGCGATAAGCCTCCGCTTCACTTTGCTATGCACATGAAACGCGTTGGCGGAGCCTAGCGGCAGCAAGATACAGACGACTGGGAAGCAGAAGACGACATTTCCCTTGTAGGAGATGAGGAAAATGACTTTGAGGAAGAAAGCGATGATTACGAAGATTGGCCAGAGACAAAAACCTCAGTATTGAATTTAAGATTAGGCGACAAAATTATTTACAGTGTTAACGGTGAAAAGAAGAAAGGAACTTATTGTGGTAAGAACCTGAAGGGTAAAGAGGTAGAAGAGGGTTACGCTGTAATAATGTTGGCGGGAAATATTGAGAAATTCAAAGTACCAATCGCTTCTTTGTCAATGCCAGAAGAAGTAAGCGCAAAAAGTCAATTGCATTTCTAAGAATAAACTTCGTTTTAATGGTCGGTATTGTCGCCGACCATATTATTGAGGTAAAAATGATATCATCTCAACAACAAAATCTAGATGCTCAAATCAAAACCCGGAACCAAGAAATAACTCTAGAAGATTTGGGAATTTACAATCTATTGGAAAAGGTGAAGGCTAAAATAGGAACGTCTAGCATCCGTGACACCAAGATAATTACCCTGTGCGGATCTGTAAAGTTTTTAAACTACTGCAACATCATCAACACTGCACTATCAAAACTCCAATATGCTGTGTTTCCATGCTTATTCCCCGGTTGGGAAGTTCACGATCAAAACAAGATTACTGAATTAGACAGAAAGCAGCTTGATTCTGTCCATAAGAAAAAGATACAACTCTCTCACGCAATTGTAGTAATCAATCCTGGGGGTTATATTAGTGAATCTTCAAGGTCTGAAATAGTTTACGCTGAAAGTCTTGGAAAGTACGTCGTGTACTATGAAGAACCAGACCTGAGTATTTCACCTAACGAATTAATAAACTCTGCAAGTTTGATGTTGTTTAATGAATTAGTAAATGACCTTGGGGAAAAGACCCCGGTTCCAACTTTCGATCCTTATCTTGATTGCCTGAGCATAGTCGCCGATCTAAAAAAGGTTGCTATTGTTGGAACAAATAGCCGTACAAAGGTTAATTTTAATACAAAACACTTCACAAGTGTGGTTGGCAATATTTACGATTTCTTTGCCAAGAATTACGTTTTAAGAAGTTCAGTTAATGTCACACTTCTAGAATTACCACCTTTAAACGTGACAACTACGGGTAAATACTTTAATCAAAAAAGTATTTACTCAGATTGCACTAAGATCGCTACCTATTTGATAAACCTTACTGATGAAATAGAAATTGGATTAGGTAGCTATGAAGCGGAGTACACTGCAAAGCTAATTGAGACATTGCGTATTATTGCTGCTAAATGTCATAATACCTTTGGTACAGAACCAGAATATTTCTTTAAGTCCGCAATTTAAACGCCTTCAAATGTTTGGTTACACTACGGTTCCCGATGATTTGTAGTGTAACCAGACAAATTAAAAAATAATCTATGAAAGAAGAAAAGCGAGTAAGGTATGCTCCTTCTGAGGGAGACTGGATTAGTAGCGTGGTTGAAGATAACTATGTTGCGATGGTAATTACCAACATCACAAACCCCTCTTCCCCCACTCAGGATGTTGTTATTGAACTAACACCGCATTTCCTAGATCAAATTTTAGGGGTTGTATCTAGCCTTTGCACCATGAAGCAGGCCACCAACTGGGAAGGGAGAGATGCTAGCGGTATAGTGCATGAAATTAACAAGTACATATCTGCACGGGAAAAAGTTGTCAAAGCAACCAGAGAGGATATGGAAAGATTTATCACTATTGGCACAGGAGAGCAGACTTACCACCCGATAGACAAATTTTAGGTCAAGCTAAGTGTTTAACCTAATTTTCTTGGTGCATTTCTGTCACTGGGGAAGAAGTTATTCCTGGAAACCCTTACTAACCTACTTGCTGCTGAAAATTTGACAGCAATAGGTTTTACGGTTACTAAACCTAACTGCCAGGTTAGTACACTACACCAACTTAGCGCACATTACTTTACAATGCAATGCTTAAATTTATTAGAAACACCGTTATTTATAGTTTGCTTAACCTTTTCCGTATTTTCGTTGAGTATTTGGCCTCATTCGTATTTGACATCGGCTACTGGCTGGATGATTTGGAAACGGAAATCGACTACAAGTTAAAAATCGTGGATCGCGGGTATTTTCCCTGGAAAATACCAGAAGAACACAAGTAAAAAATTGCACTTAAACATTAGAGGATTTTTAAAGGTGATCATAAGCATAGATGTTGGCGACAACTGGGAAATTGCAGAGTTTCTTACGAGTGTGGAAAGGCTATCTCAAACACTAGATTCAGAAGAATCAAAGCTTTCTGGATACGACTGCGCTATTGTACTCACACTCTTAACTAGAGTCATTAACTGCTTCATAAAACCGATATAAAACGTCATAATATGACATTTTACTGTTTACTTCCTGCTTCTACTGAGGCCGTCTGCGGCTACTCATCCACAGGCATTCACGGTCAAGCCGACCGCATCTCTCAAATTTATACTGGCGTTTAAATCTCTATCTATTGACAACCCACATTCTGGGCAATCATACGTTCTCAGGCTTAATGGCATATCTTGGACATGACCACAGTTGGAACAAGTTTTTGATGATGGGAAAAACCTGTCAACTACTACTAACTCCGAACCGTACCATTGGCACTTATATTCTAGCTGTCGCCTGAACTCATAAAATCCTTGATCTGCTATAGATTTCGCCAGCTTATGATTGCGGAGCATTCCGCTGACATTCAAATCTTCTATGACAACTCTGCCGTGGTTCTTGGCTAAGTATGTTGTCAATTTATGAAGTGCGTCTTTGCGGATATTAGCTACTTTTCTATGCAATCTAGCTATCTTCATTTGTGCCTTTTTCCAGTTAGCAGAGCCTACCTCTTTATGACGATTTAGGTATTGCTCTCTTGATAACTTAGCTTCAAACTGGCGATACGATCTCACACTCTCAAATACTTTTCCGTCACTTAGTGTAGCTAAGGTTTTCACACCTAAATCTACACCGATAACATCAGTTTTTTTTGGTGTAGTGTGAGGATGAAATTCATAGCTACAGCTAAGATACCAATCACCTGCTTGTCTACTAATGGTGATTTTTTTGGTTGTCGCTTCAATGGGTTCATAAGTCTTAACAATACCGATAAAAGGTAATTTATGATTCCATCCATTTAATTCTATTGGTTTTCCACAATTATCTATTGTGAATGAATCATGTTTACCCTTCTTTTTAAACTTTGGGTATTTTCCTAATCCTTTAAAGAATCTTTTGAAGGCTTCACCTAAGTTTCGGAAAGCATATTGGTAAACTTTAGATGATAAGTTTTTCATCTGGTGGCTTAAAAGCCCTCATGTAGTCTAGAGCTAAATAAATGAGAACTTACAAAGTAATTCAAGCCGAGAGGTTATTTAGTTTGATTTGATGCTACCTGTCGGTAAATGAGCAGTTATAGGTAATTAGCATGAAAAACTTTGTACTGTCTGATTTGGTATTTTGGTTATGGTACTTTTCCACAATTTCTTGCACACTTTCTGATGAAGATTTCATTGCAATTGATGTTTTGATAAAGAACATTAAACGATGGAGACATCAGACTGTTGATACCATTTTGATTGCAGAAAAATACAATTTGACTTATAGACCTAAATTGTAGATTGCTATACCTGGATTCTTATCAAGAATCCAGGATTTTTAATCGGTTATCGCTTCACTACATTACCTGTTGCGCTAACCGCTGAGATTGCAACCGAAAGGTTATTGGCTTTCCCTTCAAGTTAGCCTGTCGGCGAATGGGTAGTTACTTTTTTAGACAAGGTTATGAATTTAGACACTGTTGTAAATTTTGATGCTTCTGGTAATAGACCCACTCTATCCATTCACGTTGACATTTCACTTGCAACTAATACAGCCAATTGGTTGTTGAAGCAAGGTGCTGACATTGATAATATTCCACAGCAGATTAAAGAGGAAATGCTGGAAGACCTAGAGCAACGATGGTCACAAGTTAGCGATCACAATAAGTCTCTGCGAAAGTACAAAGAGTCTTACAATAAGCAGCGAGAAAAGTGTAATTACACATTCAAGCTGGAAGACCTTTGGGTAGTTCATTATGCTTCCCCCAAGTACCCAGAAGAAATTCGTTATGCCACTTTGGTTGTTAATAATCCTAGTAAAGAATTAATTGCGATTGTTTCTGAAAAGTACGAGGTTTATAAATCAGACGGTTATGAATTGGCTCCTACTTTCGGTACTAAGATAAGAGATAGCATAGAAAGGTGTGAGAAAGTGATAGATCAGTTTGATGACTGCATTGATTTCTAGTGATTTTAGTTCCCAGGGTTTCTTGGGAACTAATACTTTATTAAGTTGAAAGAAAGCATTTCGGCGATAATTTCGCTACATTTTTTATTGCGCTAACCGCGCTCGGTAGTAGCCGAAAGTTTATTGGCTTTCCCTTCAAGTTAGCCTGTCGGCGAATGGGTAGTTATTTTGGAGGTCTCCGTGTCTTACATAACAAGAGAATTAGTAAGAAACTTTTCAACAAGCTCAATGGATTGGCGTTCTGATAGATTACCAGAACAGTTTACTGAGTATTGTCTTGCAGTTGTTGATTTTTCCCAGGAAGTAGATTCTTGGTTAGAAAAGTATTGCATTGTTATCGACAAAGGTTCTATTCGAGTAGGCGAATACCGCGACGCCAAAAGAATCGGGTCTTATTATAGCTTTGCTTTCTTACCACAACACAGTAAAGTTGAATCAAAGTTGTTACAGCAAAAGAACCCGCGTCTTGTGACTGAAGAAGGTTACAGTGCGATTGATGAGTATTGTGATAATTATGTAATGTTTTAGTAATCTAGCCAGTAACCCTTAGCTACTGGCTTTTAGCAAAGTTGTTTCACCGTTTCGGAGTCTAGCAGCGATAGCAACCGAAATATCGCTTTTGAAATTTGAAGGTTAGCCTGTCGGCAAATAAGTAGTGTTAAAAAATGGAGCGCTACTATGCTACCTGGATATATTTCTCCTTGTTCTATCTACTTTCACAATTACGACTTGACTGGTATTTCGACTGATTCATCTTGGTGCTTTGATCCTACTTTTTGGTGCTACCAAGAATTGAGACTTACTGTTTTATGGGAAGAGGTGAAGAACGGAACAATTTGTGATGAGGAAGGGGAGTTAATTCCTTTTTAGATTTTAAAAGAGATAACAAATCCCATTTGCAACCGAAAGGTTACTGGCTTTCCCTTCAAGTTAGCCTGTCGGCGAATGGGTAGTTTATTTCGAGTAATACTATGATTTGGTATTTAAAATATCTAGAAACAGATTTATATTTTGATGCTAAAAGCGAATTAAAAGCTGAGTTTATCTCCCTTTATGGAGAAGATGATGGGTTAGATGAATTTTATTTTTATCTATCTCTATAAGAGTTTTATATCCCTTTCATTATGAGAGGGATTTTTTTTTGCTGTACGGACGTTGCATGCAACGTCCCTACTATAAAATTATGAAACCAACCAAAATTGGCAGAGTAGATCCTAATTCTGGAATTTGGGATTATCTTAATCAATTACCTTTCAAACATGATACTTACAAAACAACAGTTAAGAGAAAAATATTAGCTATTAAAACTGAAATTCAGTACAAATACAATGGCAATATTTATCTACCAGGGTACAGAGATGAAAGAGTAGAAGCCTTTCTTTCCAGAATTATGCCGACCTGGGGGACAGCTTTAGTATTAAGATATGAACCCGGAGGAAAAATTTCTCCTCACCGTGATACTACTGGATATGGTAGAACTGTATGCACTGTATCTAGTGAACCATACATACTGACACTAGATACAGTGCATTACAAAATTTTGGCTAACACAGTTATTTCATTTCCATCAAAAACGGTTCATTCTGCACACCATGAAACTAACAATACTAGGTTGGTTTTGTGCTGTTGGGAATTTGACAAATCTAAACTGTCCCGCAGCTTAACAACTAGCTAGAACTAGATAAATTCAGTCTTTTTGCGCTGTTTTCACCACTGCCCTACTGGGTGATGGTGATTACTTTTGTTTCTAGCTTTTAGACATAGGTTAGCCTGTCGGCAAATGGGTAGTTTATTTGGAAAACCCCATGATTTTAGATCATAAGTACATATTTTGCTTTTCTTTTTTAGATTGGGCTGAAATAGAGTCTGCTAATACCTTTTACTACAATAGGTTTATTGACAGGTTAATTACCCAGTTAAAATGGAAGAAGTTGCAAAATTCACTTAATAGTGGTGAAGGCAGGTTCCACACCCCAGTGATTTCTACTAAGAAAACACAGGTTTCTAGAAGGATTGCTAACGTTACGATGGTAAATTGCGATCGTGATATTCGAGTTCTAGAGTGGATACGGATTAAGAGAAACTTGGGAATTAACTTGTTTAAGCAAAAGCCTGAGTGGACTTACCTTGACCACTACTATCTAACTATATTATAACGTAAATTGTTAACTAGATCAAAGCTCTCCACAATGCTTAGTTCCAGGAAATGCCGAAGAACACAGCAGCGTTTACGATATTGTTCAGTGCCAGAATCCAGGAAATTGACCAATGGCTGTACGGACGTTGCATGCAACGTACCTGTAGATTTTGTAGCCGACAGCTTTCTGGGTTTGTATCTAGATTGCCTGTCGGTAAATTGGTGTGCAAAAATAACTGGTACAACGAAATGAAAAGAATAGTGTTTTGTGGTTCTCGCAAGATTACCGATTTTTCCAAGGTTTCTCAAGACATTGATTTCCATATTTCAAGAGTAGTTGAAGAAGGTTCTGCTATAAGTATCGGTGATGCTAGTGGTGTTGATTACGAGATTCAGAAGCGACTAGCTGAACTGGGATATGCAAATGTTACTGTTTGGTACTGCACTAACTACCCGCGAAACTTTATGGAAGACCAGAACTGGGCTGTGGAAAAAGTAGATGGCAATTATACCCAGAGAGATATAGCCATGTGCAAAGACGCAGACGAACTGGTTGCAGTCTGGGATAATGAGAGTAAGGGAACAAAGAGAAATATTGACAGTTTTTCTGAAGAGTTTGCTACTTTAATATGCACTGGGGTGAACATTAGTTCTGATACTCGCGGTATTGGTGCAGCTCTAAGTATTAATGACAAAGCTGCCCGTTCCAGAAAGCTGATTAGTTCTGCTTATCCTGTAAAGTTTTATGAGTGGAACTACGATTGTGCTTATGATATTTACAAGGAACGCGAGTTGTTTGCCCCAAAATATGAGAAGGAAAAAGACCCTGATTCCGCATTTATGATTGATATTATGCGGGCTAAGTTTGTATCTAACCCAGGTTTAATGGAAAAGTTGAGGTTCCGTGGTGGAGCAAGCTGGTTATTGCGGTGTTTTCACAAGCCCACAGTAGAAAACAAGTGGCAGGGATTTGGTTCAGACAGTAAATACATTCTTGCCTTGGTTTCTGCCTACAAGCTTGCATTGGAAGAGATTGCGAACTAATTTATTGATTTGTTGACTTTTGTGGCCTATAGAAACTATAGGTCACACCAAATTTTACGAGTTTTATGATAGTAGTTTTATGAGAGGTTTAAATCACGAATTTCACCAATAGTTTTTATCTTTTATTAAGCGCAACTTCATGGAGAAATGGTATTATAATTAGCATTAATTTGATATTTTTTATATCTAACTCAACACCTACTATTCTTAATTTATACCATATTGAAGCTAAGAGTAAATACTAAATATATCTAGCAGAGGTAAAATCAATGACAACTAATATAGACATTATAAAAGATACAAGAGCTAATTGTTATTCTGTAATGAATCAGTTGAGTGTAGCAGAATATTTAGAAATGGTAGAAAAAGTTTTTCAAGAGAAAGGAGGTTTAGAAGGGCAAAGAGACACTTTGAAAACAAAAACAGCTATTATGACTCGAAAGAGAATGATTGAGGATCTGAAAAAAGGAGCCATACTACCGCCAATAGTTCTAGGAGTTATTACCTCAGAAGAAGAGTTATCTAATATTGATAGATTAGATAGAAATGAATTACTAAATCTCATCAACAGTCCTAAAAATAGCATATCTATCATTGATGGAATACAAAGAACAACTGCTATATATGATGCACAAAAAAATATTAATATTCGTGACAATAAAGTTCGGATAGAATTTTGGATAACATCTCAAGTAAATAGCTTGATATATCGAATGTTAGTATTAAGTACAGGGCAAATTTATTGCAACTTAAAAAGACAAATTGAAACTGTTTTTCAAGCAAATTTAAAAGTACTAAAAGCAAAATTTCCAAACATAGACATTATCCAAATTGATGACCAAGGAAAACGTAGAAATCCTCGTCAATATCAAGCTGATAAAGTTATTGAGCTATTTTTAGTATTTGCTGTTAGAAAGGAAAAAGTCGATCTACAAGAGAGATTAGCTAATGAATTTACCAGACAAGACTGTATAGAATCAGTAGCTAATCCTGATTTTACAAATATATTCTGTGAAGTAATAGGATATCTAGCTGACTTTGATTTAGCTATATCTGAGTATAAAAATTCAAATAAAGAGGGATATTTTAAAGAAGGTAAAGATTTATTTAGTAGTCATCCAGCTTGTATTGGTTTTGTAACTTCGATTGGTTTATATGTACAAGGTAGACCTGGTAATAGTTATGATTTAAAAAAACAAAATAAAAGATGGAATGAAATAAAAAATGATGCTAATCAACTTTTTAAAAAACTCAAAAAAATGAAACCTGGTGAAATAGGTGATTTTTTAGATTTTCCGACACTCAATGAACTTATTAGTCAAAAGACTGGTAAATGTGCTAACTTTGCAAAAACCTTTTTTTTAGAAGCTTTTAAATTATTAATAGAGGAAAGATTCGACGTTGAAAAAATGACACAGTGTTGGAGAGCTTACTAATACCAATATGTCTAGAAATATGATTGAGGTGAATAAATATATATTCAATCAATTAGCTTCTAAAAGTTGAAGCAAGTAAAATTTATGATAGGAGTTTTATGAGAGGTTTAAATCACGAATTTGCACTAAAAGTATCTTTGAAAATTCATCAGTTGGAAAACGTTTTCCCAGATTACAGAACATCATTGGCGATAAGCCTCCGGCTCACTTCGTGAACGCTCTAGTTCAAGGCAAAATCCATCACGACATCACCAACTGGTACTGGACGCAAGACCCAATCATTTATGCAGAAAAGCTGGCAGAATCAATGTCACCTCTAGAGATTGGAGATTTGGTAATTCCCAAGCGATTTGCAGAAGTTGACTTAATTTTGTTAAATGAAATGGCCTTCGTTGAATCTTACTTTAGAGAAGAAAACTTCGTTACAAATTGTTACCACCTGAATCCAAACCCTGAATTTAATTGCGAGTTTGTGAGCTGGAAAATGGTAGAAAACGTTATTGTGCTGGAGAGATGCAGTGACCACAAGACCCCCAATTGAAATAGGTAATAGAAAAGACTACCTATTTATAAATCCAAATTCGGAAAAGACTCGATACAAGAGAGGATCGGAAGCAATAGTTTATTGCTATGGGGTACTTGGAAACCCCTACAAGCCAACCAAGTACAAATCAAATTCTGTTTGCATAGCAGAGTACGAGTTCAGAATCGGCGAGATCGCTTTTTTACAATCTTGTGGAATTATCCCAAATGAACCACGGGTAAAGGAAATTATGAAGCTAAAGGAAATTTGGGAAAAAGGCACATTTGACTCTGGTGAACCAATTAGTAAAATGGTGCTTGTTTGCCACTGTTATCCAAACTATTGCCACGCAGAAGTAATAAGAAGGATAATCAAGGGTGAACTCGTTCCAGAAGAAATACTTCTACCCTGGGAAAAACAAAAACTACTAATTGAGTATTCTGACTAGCACTCATCTAAACTGCCACCGTACAACGATTACCTGTCGGTAAATTGGCAGTTTTTACTTTGTATTCATTATCATGTCTAGTATAACCATTGCAGTTAGGAACATAAGGAGCTTTCCGTTCTACTAAACTTACCCAAACTTACCCATGCGTGATTGCATAAGCTTTGGAGCTAGCTTCCTGTTTCACAGAAGACCACTGACTATTGTCTGTAACTTATCTTCTCCACAGGCTTAAAATCGGCGGGAACTCCACCTACTGATGCACATAGTTTTCTAAGTTGACAGCAGCATTAAAGTCTCTGTCTGCTTGAAAACCACAGTTACTACATTCGTAAGTTCTCTTATGCAACGGCATTTTCTGTTGATGCCCGCAATGAGAACATATTTGAGAACTTGGATAAAATCTATCAGCTATTATTAGCTCACTGCCATACCACTCACACTTGTATATAAGCTGACGTTTAAATTCATAAAAACCACAATCTGCTATGGCGCTTGCTAGTTTATGATTTTTGAGCATTCCACTTACATTTAAGTCTTCTATCACTATGGTGCTGTGGTTTTTAGCTAACCATGTTGTGACTTTATGTAGTGCATCTGCTCTGATATCTGCTACTTTTTTATGAATTTTGGCTAGTTTTTTGATAGCTTTGGCTCGGTTTTTTGAACCAGGCTCTTTTTTGTTGACACGCCTTTGATAACGAGTTCGTCGTTTTTGAGCTTGTTTGTAAGCTTTAACGTTAGGGTAGGTTGTTCCATCACTACAAGTTGCTAGAGCGTTTATACCTACATCTACACCAATAATATCTCGTTCTTTAGCAGTAGGAGTTGGTTCCCCATCATATTTAAAACTAATATACCAGCCGTCTACTTTTTTTGATATTCTTACATTTTTGATCGGTACAGAAGGTAAGATTTCGTATGTTTTTACGATTCCTATTCTGGGTAGTTTTATATAGTTTCCTTTCAGGATATTAATACTTCCTTCCAAATAAAAACTGTCTTTTTTCCCTTTTTTCTTAAATTTGGGAAATCCACGTTGAGGAATGCTTAAAAAGTTTTTAAATGCCTTTTCTAAGTCTCTTAAGGCTTGTTGAGGGGCACACTTTGATACTTCATAGTACCAAGGATTTTGGCTTTTCACTTGAGCGACTAAACGTTTATGCAAAGTAACAGCACTAGGACGTTTCTTGGTTGATTTGTACTCAGTAATACAAGTGGCTAACCCCCAGTTATAAGCATGACGAGCTACACCTACGTGTTTGGCAAGTATTGTTTTTTGATAGTTGTTAACTTTTAATTTGGTCTTGATTGATTGCATTTGAACTGGTAAGCCATTAAAAAAAGTCTTTGACTTTGGAGCTATATTAATGCATGATAGCAGATAATCAGCATTTCTTCAATACTTCTTAACATTTATTCAACTACGAATATTAGGTTTATAACCAGCCAGGGGCGCAGCATTCCATAAACTTAAACCCCAGTTGTAGCACCATCTACTATAACCTGCGTGTTGTGCCATCAGAGTTTTTTGTTTATTATTTAATTTTAGTTTGGTTAATCATGGATTTCATGGAGATTGAGTGTAGCCTGCCTAATGGTGTGCTTTTTAAGGTATTATATCGTTATTCTTTGATTAAGTCAATACTCCCATATTCAATATTCAGTTACAGTCGATGGGGGTATCGCTACCCCTCACCTCTGTTTCAGAACCGTGCATGAGAGTTTCATGTTTCAACGGCTCCTAATAACTAAGGTTACTTCCAGGTTAGGTTCACATACTCCCTTCTGCCCACTTTTGTTTAG